>JAVROZ010000435.1:0-4399 GCA_032162485.1 Mycobacterium sp. | reverse complement strand
GCACCATGCTAACTGCAATTCGCACCACGCTATGTGCCGGTGGAATTCTCGGCGTTGTCGCGGCGGTTCTCGGTCTACTGGGCGCCTGGCCGACTCTGCTCGGCATCCACGACAGTCACCTGAGTGCTGAAGTAGATATTGCGGCCGTGCTGACACTTTCGGCGTTCTGTGTGTCGCTGCCCTTCGCCCTGGGCGCCGACGTACTGCGAGGCAGTGGCCGTCTACACGAAGCTGTGATACTTGCCGGAGTCTCCGGCCCGGCGTCGCTCGCCATCACTGCGGTGCTGTACGTGTTGAAGGCTCCAACACTGGCGTATGCCCTTCCGATCCCGGTGGGCGTACTGCTGGGCTACATATTTGCCGCAATGCGCGCGCAGCGTACCGACCGGCACATCTTGACCGGCGTGCTCCGCAAAGTTTTTCGGCCCCAGCGCTTTCCAGGCCTCCCGATCGCTGCGACCGCCGCGCCGATGTTCGCGGTCATGGTCGGTCTGCCGTTAGCGTTGCAGTCGGACCGCATTGTGCTTTCGCACCGGGTAAACCCGGCTAGCCTCTCGGACTACTCCTACGTGATCCAGCTGTACACACCGTTGTGGTCCGTGATCTCTGTTGCGGGACTGGCACTTTGGCCACATTTCGCTGCTAAAAATCTTACTTTGGTTGCGCGGCGCAAGAACTGGCTGACCGGGTTGGCGATTCTGGGTACCGGGGGGCTGGTCACCGCGACTGGATTTCTGCTGCTCAGCCCGGTGGCCATCCACTGGATGAGCGCGGGCGCGTCCCAGCCGTCGTGGTCCCTGCTGCTGGCCTTCGCGGCATTGCTGGTCGTGCAGTCGGTGCACCTCGGATCAGGCATCATGCTGATCTCACCGAAACAACTGAAGTTCCAGGCAGTCTGCGTCTTGGTGCTGGTTGTTACAAACCTGCCGCTGTCCTGGGTGTTAGCGGGAACCATCGGAACCGGCGGCCCGGTCTGGGCCTCGGCGATCACCGTAGCCTTATGCCAGCTGATTCCCGGCTTCGTCGTGGCGAACCGGATCTCGTCTGGTCGAGCGGTGGCCCCGCGAAGAGACGCGGAGCCCGCCGATGGGTGACTCAATCGTCTCGTTTGGGATGGGAGCGCTGACAGTCGTCGCCGCGCTGATTCTGTTCAGCGCCCTACGGAAGTCGTGGGCGCGCGCAGAGTGGACGGGGACAACCAAGTTCGGGTTTGCGATGGTGATGCTGACCGTCAGCACCGTGGAAATCTTCGTGACGTTCTTCGGCCTGTGGACGAAGAGCACCAACGCCTACTACAAGAGCACCGTCTGGGCCGTGCCGGACATCGCGCACCTGGCGATGCAAGTCCTCATCCTGCTATTGGGACTCTTCGCCGCCGTTGTCTTCATCTTGCGATTCCGGCGGGGTGACACCGTTATCAACCTTCCTGCAGTGCTTTTCCTGTTGATGGGGATCGTCTCAGCGGAATCGGCGCTTTTGCACGGTGACAATCCGTTTCGACCTCTCTCCGCGGTGTTTCTGGCTGTCGTGGGGGTCTGCACCGTAGCGCCGCGAGGGCTGGGGATTCACCTCGGCGTCGGCACAGCCTGCATGATTGTCGCGATTGCCAGCGGCTTGACTTTCATCATTCACAAAGACTTCAGCGTGTTCCCTTGTACTGCAGACAGTTACACCGCCGACAAGTGCGGTCTGCTTGGCTTCAACTTTCGTGGCATCCTGGAAAACGCAAATGCCATGGCGATGTTCCTCACGCTGGCCGTGCCGTTTGTCTACATTGGATTCGGTTCGTGGCAGGGCCCCGTATTGTCCGCCTACACCGTCGGTCTCATTCTGCTGACCGGTGGCCGCTCGGGCATGATCGCCTCGGCCGTGACCCTAGCGGCGTTGTTTGTGTTGCGGCCCAACATCAGAAACGCTGTCGCGACGCCGGTACGCAGCGGATTGCTGTACGCCGGACTTGCGGTTCTGGTAGCCGTGGGGATCGGCCTGCCATTCGTGTCGACCGATCCAACCGCCTTCCATGGGCGGGCGTCGTTGTGGATGCTGGCGCGCAACGGGCTTTCTGAGCCCATGACGCTGCTCTACGGCACTGGAATGTTGGGCTGGCAGCACGTCCGGGACAGCGGGATGATCGACCCGACTGCCTCATACTCTGTGCACAATGAGTGGCTGCAGGTCCTGTATTCCACCGGCATCATCGGTTCGATTCTGTTCCTCAGCGCTCTGGGTCTGCTGCTGTGGCAAGCCCGACCCAAGTACAGCCTGGTCGTGGGTTCCGTCCTCATACCAGTGTTCGTGCTGGCGGTGACAGAGCGGCCGTGGCCCATCGATACTTGCGATTGGTTGATCTGGGCAATCCCGGCAACGCTTCTGAGTTACCCGGCCGTACGTCGACAATCAGCCGAAGGAATGGCGAAATCAGGGCTTCCGCAGACCGAGACGGTCAGCGACGCCCCGGATGAGGAATCGAGCGGCCGTACCTGGCGCGCTGAACTGAAGGTGGCCACATGACAGTGGAAACAGGCACAGACCCCGGCACAATCTACGTCAATGGTAAGTGGCTCGCCCAATCTGCCTCTGGCACACAGCGATATGCGACGGAGGTGATGCGCGCGATCAGCGCTACCCCGATCGCGTCGCAGGTTACGTTGGTGGTACCCAGAGATGCTGTGCAGCCATCATGGGCAACGAACTTCCGGATCGTTAGGTCCCGCTTGCGTGGTCAGTTGTTCGAGCAGCTGGCATTGCCTTGGCTTTCCCGCGGCAAGCATCTCTATTCGCTTGCGGGGCCCGCCCCGCTGGCCAAGCGCGACCAGACTCTGGTGATGCACGATGCGATGCCGTTCCGCAACCCCAAGACGTTCCGGCCGCTGTTCGTCCTGTGGTACCACATCTTGTACGGCGTGCTGTCTCACACCGCAAGGCGGGTTTTTACGGTCTCGCTGTTCAGCCGCGCCGAATTGGCCGCTGTACTTCGAGTTTCCGAGTGCCGATTCCAGCTGGCGCCGTGCGGTGCAGATCATGTTGATCGGCATTCCCTCGCCGGTCCCTGGGTCCCCCCGCCATTCGCACCTGGTTCCTACGCCCTGATCGTGGGCAACCTGGCTCCCCATAAGAACGTCGTGGCCGCCGCTGACGCGCTGTCCAGTGCTGGTGTCGCCGTCGTTGTGGTGGGTGGCGCGCAGCACGTCTTCCGCGATGTGGAGCTGGTGAACCGCGAGAACGTTTGTTTTCTTGGCCGCATCGACGATGGTCGGTTGAACCGCCTGTACACCGAAGCCGGTGTGCTGGTGGCGCCATCGACGTACGAGGGCTTCGGCCTTCCGATTGTCGAGGCAGGGCGATTCGGCTGTCCAACGGTGTACGCGATGGGGTCGGCCATGACCGAAGTGGCCGGCGAAGGTGGACTTGGCTATCCGGTACAGGACCTGAGCAAGTGTGTGGCACTCGTCAAGCAGGTCATCGCCTCTCGCGAGCTGCGGCAGGATCTTGGCTCCTGGGCAAAACACAACGCTGACCGATTCAGTTGGGCCCGTACCGCGGAAACGCTCTTCGCCCCCGAAATATCATCCGCCGCAGGCGAGCACGCCGACACCAGGCAATCGCCCCTGCGGATCTTGCACATCACCGAGACATTCTCGGCGGGCACCGGCTCCGCGATCATCGGGTATGCGAAGGCGATTCAATACCAGGGCGTCGAATCATCGCTGCTTGCACAGGATCGTGGCTCGAACCTCCTCGAAGAGCTTGGCGAGTCGTCCCCGTTCACCAGCGCGCGAATCGTTGCGCCGGGCCTGGTGAATCTGTGGCGGGCCATCGGGTCGGCGGTCGAGGAGACCAAGCCCGACATTGTGCACCTGCATTCGTCGCTGGCCGGCGGGATAGGCCGGCTCCGACTACTCATGTTGCGGCATCGGCCAATCGTCGTCTACAGCCCGCACTGCTTTGCGTTCGAGCGGCGCGACATTTCCGCATTGCAGCGGTGGGCATACCGCGGCGCGGAGCTCCTGCTCGCGCGTTGGACAGCCGCATTCGTCTGTGTCAGCCCGCACGAAGGCGAGCTCGCCAAACAGCTCGGATCCAACGCAGACGTAATCAACTTGCTGAACTCCTTCCCCGGACGTCGTGAAGACACGACGGCCGTAGCGGTCGCCTCGCCGACCCACTCGGAGGCGGACACCATACGCATCGTGACAGTGGGAAGAGTTGCACCGCAGAAGGATCCGGACATGTTCGTGCAGATTGCGTCGATGTTGCGTGGATCCGACGACGTAGTCGCTACCTGGGTGGGTGACGGTGTCGGTCACGCGCGCGACAATCTGGAGCGGTCCGGTGTCGAGGTGACGGGCTGGCTGGCGGCCGAGCAGGTGCCGGCCGCAATTTCCGGTAATACTGCCTA
>JAVROZ010000434.1:0-3008 GCA_032162485.1 Mycobacterium sp. | reverse complement strand
CGCAAACAAGTTCAGCGGCAGCGCGCGCGAGAAGATCACCGCGGCCGGCGGGTCGGTCACCGAACTCTAGTCAGCCCAGGCGCGAAATTACTTCGAGGGCAAGACGTTCCATCTGCTCACGGTCCTGCCCGACGTCAGCGCCGAGGGGATTGAGCAGTAACATCTGCGCGCCCGCGTACATCACCTCGGATAGACCGCGCGCGACCTCGGACGGCGTGCCGGTGACCGCCACCGCGTCCAGCTGGGACCTGTCGCCGTAGATGCGCTGCAGCCCGCTAAGGGCACGTTCACGGGCTCGAGCGGCGTCGTCGTCGACCATCACGTAGACCCGTTTGGCGATGGTGAAGCCTTCAGGGTCCTTCTGCTGCTTGGTGAGTTCACCGTGCACGATTCCTACGGCTTCGGCAAAGGCGGCGGTTGTCGACGAGCCTGCACCGATGAACGCGTCACCGAGGCGCACCGCCCGGGCCAGGGCCGTGGGCGCATGCCCGCCGAACCAGATCGGCGGATGCGGGCGTTGCACCGGCTTGGGCTGGATGGGCAGATTGTCGACGTCGCGGAATCGGCCGCGGAATGTGACCCGGGGTTCGTCGGACCAGGCGGCACGCATCAATTCCAGACCCTCGGTGAAATACCCAACGTGGGTGGCTTTCTCGACGCCGAATGCGTTGAAGTTGCGCGAGCCGCCGCCGGCCACCACACCAAGGTCGAGCCGGCCGTGGCTGAGGCGGTCCACCGCCGTAATGGCCGATGCCAGCTGCAGCGGGTCATGCAGCGACGTCACCAGGACGGCGACCCCCAGGCGCAGCCGCTCGGTACACGCCGCGGCGTACGCCAGCAATTCCAGCGGTGCGAGCAGCGCCGACTCACCAATGGTCTGCTCGAGTGTCCACCCGCCCTCGAACCCGAGCTCCTCGGCGCGCGCCAGGTAGGCGCGCAGTTGCGTGGTGTCGAAGTCATCTGAACCGAGCTGGGGGATCGCGATCGAGAACCTCACGCCTCCACGGTACGGGCGGGGTCAGCAGGTATCGGTACGCTGCAGATATGTTTGCGTTATTGCCAACTCTGCCCGGTTTTGACGACGTACGCGCCCTGGTCGACCGGGTTGACACCGCCCGTCACCGCGGCGTACCCAACGGCTGCGTGCTGGAGTTGAATCTGCAGACGACGCCTCCTGAAACGACGGGCTTCGACCCGCTCACAATCCTCACCGGCGGTGGCCGGCAGCTGGCGTTGCGCGATGCCATTGCGGCAATCCACCGCGCCGCGAAGGACCCACGAGTCGCGGGCTTGATTGCCCGGGTGCAACTGCCGCCGTCGCCCATCGGAGCGGTTCAAGAGTTGCGCGATGCCATCGCGGCGTTCAGCGCCGTCAAGCCGTCGCTGGCCTGGGCGGAAACCTATCCGGGCACGCTGTCCTACTACTTGGCGTCGGCCTTCCGTGAGGTATGGATGCAGCCCTCTGGTGATGTCGGCCTGATCGGCTTCGCGAGCCACGCGATGTTCCTCCGCGATGCGCTGGACAAGGCGGGCATCGAGGCCCAGTTCATCGCGCGGGGCCAATATAAGTCTGCGGCAAATCTTTTCACCGAGGACGGCTTCACCGACGCCCATCGCGAGGCGGTCACCCGCATGTTGGAAAGCCTGCAGGGCCAGGTGTGGCAGGCGGTCGCCGAATCGCGCAACATCGACGCCGGCGCACTCGACGAGCTCGCCGACCGCGCTCCGCTGTTGCGCGACGACGCCTTGGCCGCCGGTCTGATCGACCGGGTCGGATTCCGCGACGAGGCCTATGCCCGGATGGCGGAATTGGTTGGCACGGACACCAAGGAAGCCAACGACGCCGACGCGGACGAGAAGCCGCCGCGGATGTACCTGGCGCGCTACGCAGCTTCGGCCCGGCCGCGATTGGCGCCTCCGGTGCCGTCGCTCCCCGGCCGCGCGGCCAAACCCACCATCGCGGTGGTCACCCTGGAAGGGGCGATCGTCAGCGGACGTGGCGGGCCGCAGGGCCTGCCGTTCGGTCCGTCGAATGCCGGCGGCGACACCATCGCGGCAGCGCTGCGAGAAGTGGCGGCGCAGGACTCGGTGTCGGCGATCGTGCTGCGAGTGGATAGTCCGGGCGGCTCCGTGACGGCATCGGAGACCATCTGGCGTGAGGTCATCCGGGCGCGTGGACGCGGCAAGCCGGTGGTTGCGTCGATGGGTTCGGTCGCTGCGTCCGGTGGCTACTACGTCTCGATGGGTGCCGACGCGATCGTGGCCAACCCAGGCACGATTACCGGTTCCATCGGAGTCATCACCGGAAAGCTGGTGGTTCGGGACCTGAAGGACCGGCTGGGAGTCAGCTCAGACACGGTGCGCACCAACGCCAACGCGGACGCCTGGTCAATAGACGCGCCGTTCACCCCGCAGCAGCAGGCGAATCGTGAGGCCGAGGCCGACCTGATCTACGCCGACTTCGTGCAGCGGGTCGCCGACGGCCGCAATCTCACCACCGAAGACGTGGAAGCCGTTGCGCAAGGCCGTGTTTGGACGGGTGCCGACGCACTCGAGCGTGGATTGGTCGACGAACTCGGCGGGTTTCGGACCGCGGTGCGCCGCGCCAAGGTGCTGGCCGGACTGGATCCGGACACCGAGGTCCGCGTCCTGAGCTACCCCGGCTCGTCGCTGCTGGACATGGTGCGACCCCGAAGCTCGTCACAGCCGGCTGCGGCTTCGCTGCCCGAGGCGGTCGGGGCTCTGCTCACGCGCTCGGTGCTGGGAATCATCGACCAGGTGGATCGGACGATGAGCGGTGCCAGCGTGCTGTGGCTTGGGCAGGCGCGCTTCTGAGCTGAATGGCGGCGACCCGCCGCGCCCGGCTCCGCCGCGCTTGCGATCGCCGCGGCGCTGAATGGCGGCGACCCGCCGCGCCCGGCTCCGCCGCGCTTGCGATCGCCGCGGCGCTGAATGGCGGCGACCCGCCGCGCCCGGCTCCGCCGCGCTTGCGATCGCCGCGGCGCTGA
>JAVROZ010000433.1:0-4478 GCA_032162485.1 Mycobacterium sp. | reverse complement strand
GACCTCCAAGGAGCATGTGATGCCTATTCCCGTCGTGCAGCTCGGCACCGGCAATGTCGGCGTCCACGCCTTGCGTGCGCTGATCACCAACCCGGACTTCGAGCTCACCGGCGTCTGGGTGTCGTCGGAGGCCAAAGCCGGTAAAGACGCGGCAGAGCTTGCCGGATTTACGGACTCGACAGGCGTCAAGGCAAGCACCGACTTGGACGCCGTTCTGGCGACCGGCCCGAAATGTGCCGTCTACAACGCGATGGCCGACAACAGACTTCCCGAAGCTTTGGAAGACTACCGTCGCGTGCTGGCGGCCGGGATCTATGTCGTTGGCAGCGGCCCCGTCTTCTTACAGTATCCGTGGCAGGTGCTTCCCGAAGAACTGATCACACCCCTGGAAGATGCTGCGAAAGAAGGTAATTCGAGCCTGTACGTCAGTGGCATAGATCCAGGTTTCGCAAACGACTTGTTGCCCCTGGCATTGGCCGGCACGTGTCAATCCATCGAGCAGGTGCGCTGCATGGAGATCGTCGATTACGCGACGTATGACAGCGCAGTCGTCATGTTCGACGTGATGGGCTTCGGTAAGCCGATCGACGATGTCCCGATGCTGTTGCAGCCTGGTGTGCTGAGCTTGGCGTGGGGATCGGTGGTCCGACAACTCGCTGCGGGCCTTGGTCTTTCGCTCGACGAAGTGACGGAGAACCACGTCCGGGTGCCGGCACCCGAGGCCTTCGACATCGCGTCGGGTCACATACCCGAGGGCAGCGCCGCTGCGCTGCGGTTCGAAGTGCTCGGGATGGTCGGCGGCAAGCCTGCCGTCGTGCTCGAACACGTCACCCGGTTACGCGAGGATCTGTGCCCCGACTGGCCCCAGCCCGCGCAGCCTGGCGGTTCTTACCGGGTCGAGGTCACCGGTGAACCCTGCTACGGCATGGACATCTGCCTGAGCAGCCGTCGCGGTGACCACAACCACGCCGGTCTGGTCGCCACTGCGATGCGGATCGTTAACGCGATCCCGGCGGTGGTGGCCGCCGCGCCCGGTATTCGGACAACGCTCGAACTGCCGCTGGTGACGGGTCGGGGGCTGTACGCGGC
Source organism: Mycobacterium sp. (assembly GCA_032162485.1). GTDB lineage: Bacteria > Actinomycetota > Actinomycetes > Mycobacteriales > Mycobacteriaceae > Mycobacterium. The sequence goes on along the minus strand of JAVROZ010000433.1, from coordinate 3,389 downwards.
AGGCTGAGCCATCGCTGCTGTTCCGACTGTGAACGCCGAGGAGGCGTCGTGTCCTTCGCAGTCGCCGAAACACTCCGGCGGGTTTATGCGTTGCACCGTCCAGCTACGCGTCTCATCCGGAAGGCAACATCATGTCGAAGCGGCGGATTCTGGTCACCGGAGCATCCAAGGGAATCGGGCGTGCGGTCGCCGACCGCCTGGCCGCCGACGGCCATGAACCGATCGGGCTCGCCCGGACGACCCCGCCGGACTTCCCGGGACCGTTCTATGAGGTGGACCTCGCGGACCGGGCCGCGGCCGCGGAAACCCTGGAGAAGATCGTCACCGACGGCGGGATCGACGCGGTGGTCAACAACGTCGGCTTCGCGCGCTTCGGCCGTATCGGCTCGATCGATTTGGACGATTTGTTCCTCACCTACGACATGAACGTCCGCACCGCGATCCAGGTCGTCCAAGCAGTGCTGCCCGGCATGATCGCCGCGGGATGGGGTCGGATCGTGAACGTGACGAGCCTGACGACGCTGGGCGTGCCCGAACGCACGCCGTATGCCGCGGCGAAGGCCGCGCTGGAAACTTGCACTCGAATCTGGGCCGGTGAACTTGCTCCGAACGGCATCACCGTCAACGCGGTGGCCCCGGGGCCGATCGAAACCGAGATGTACCGGGAAAGCAGCCCGGTCGGATCCGACCGCGAAGCCCATGTCCTCGACAGGATTCCGTTGCGCAGGGTCGGTACCCCGGCCGAAATCGCACACGTGATCTGTTCCTTGCTGCATGAGGACGCCGGCTACATCACCGGTCAGATTGTCCGCGTCGATGGCGGCGGGAGCATCAGCGCGGCATAGGCGGCACCGCTGGTGGCCTCCCAAACGGTTTCGGATACCCTCACTTTTTTATTCGGTGCCTGGATCAAGGGTTGGTGAGTTGGCGCACGACGCTGAGATATCGCTCAGGCCGAGCTGGTATCTGCTTGGGCCGGCCTTCGTCGCCGCGGTCGCCTACGTCGACCCTGGCAATGTCGCAGCCAACGTCAGCTCGGGCGCACAATTCGGCTACCTGCTGCTATGGGTGATCGTCGCGGCCAATGTGATGGCCGGCCTGGTTCAGTATCTGTCGGCAAAGCTCGGGTTGGTTACCGGACGTTCGCTACCCGAGACGATCGGCAGCCGGATGGGGCGACCCGCACGGTTGGCCTATTGGGCGCAGGCCGAGATCGTGGCAATGGCAACCGATGTGGCCGAAGTGATCGGTGGTGCCCTCGCGCTGCGGATCCTGTTCCACCTACCGTTGCCGCTCGGCGGGATCATCACCGGGGTCATCTCGTTGTTGCTGCTGGTGGTTCAGGACCGTCGCGGCCAGCGCCTGTTCGAGCGTGTCGTCACCGGCTTGCTACTGGTGATCGCCGTGGGCTTCACGTCCAGTTTCTTCGTCGCGACGCCTCCACCCGAAGACGTCTTCGCCGGGCTGGTTCCGCGGTTCCAGGGAGCCGAAAGCGTGCTGCTGGCCGCCGCGATCCTGGGGGCGACGGTGATGCCGCACGCGGTGTATCTCCATTCCGGTCTCGCACGCGACCGGCACGGGCATCCCGATCCGGGGCCACTTCGGCGCAGGTTGCTGCTAGTCACCCGTTGGGACGTCGGCCTGGCCATGGTTCTGGCCGGCGGCGTCAATGCCGCAATGCTGCTGGTGGCCGCGCTCAACATGCGGGGTAACGGCGGCACCGCCTCGATCGAAGGTGCCTACGCCGCCGTCCATGACACCTTGGGTGCCACGATCGCGGTGCTGTTCGCGGTCGGATTGCTGGCGTCCGGTCTGGCGTCGACGTCGGTTGGCGCCTATGCCGGCGCCATGATCATGCAGGGATTGCTGAACTGGTCGGTTCCGATGCTGGTGCGCCGCCTCATCACGTTGTGCCCCGCCGTGGCGATCCTGGCGCTGGGCTTCGACCCCACTCGCACCTTGGTGCTCTCACAGGTTGTGCTGTCCTTCGGCATACCGTTCGCGGTACTTCCGCTGGTGAGACTCACCAGCAATCCCGAGGTGATGGGCAGCGACACCAACCACCGCGCCACGACGCTGATCGGCTGGGTGGTGGCGGTGCTGATCAGCCTTCTCAACGTGGCGCTGATCTATTTGACAGTGCAGGGTTGAGGCGCGAGTCCTCAGGACTTGTCGAGGTCTAGATGCATTTTGATCTGGCCGGGAAGCAGGTGCCTGCGCCCTTTGAGCTTGGGGTGAAGCTCTTCGCCCTCCGGTGCGGCGGGGTATCCGTCCGCGGTGTACATACGCGAGCCGTCGGGCCAACGACACGAGGCCACTGAGTTCCACAGTTCCTCGAGCGGCACCTGGCTGTGTGTGTCGATCGTCCCTTCGACATACGCGAACTCGCATCTGGCATGGCCGGTTAGCGGGTCGACGACGGTGATGTCACCCTGCGGTGTGACGTTGTAGACCACGCGGCCACAGCCCCACGCGTATGCCTGCGCAACAATCAGCTTGCTAGTCATGTGCACGTGTTCGCCGTCGCCATTCGAGACCTGCGTACGTCTTGCCGGCGAGCCGTTCATCAATCCGCGCTCATCTGTCCGGTACCAGTCCGTCACAGGGGGAGCGTACAACCGTGGGCCACCCCCCACGATTGCCTTATGAGCGCAGCTAAGCTGCTGGGGTGCCGATCTATCCGTCGGTGACCGGCTGAATGCCGGCGAGCCGGCACCCCTACTTCGCATACGGATCCAACCTGTGTGTGCAACAGATGGCGGCACGGTGCCCCGACGCCGTCGACCCACGGCCCGCCGTGTTGTGCGATCACGACTGGTTGATCAACGAACGCGGCGTGGCCACAGTCGAGCCGTTCGCCGGAAATGAAGTGCATGGCGTGCTCTGGCAGCTTTCCGATCACGACCTGACCGTGCTGGACAGCGCCGAGGGCGTGCCGGTGCGCTACCGGCGCGACCGACTCACCGTGCACACCGACATCGGACCCGCGCCGGCCTGGGTCTACATCGACCCTCGCGTGACGACGGGCGCGCCCCGGCCGGGTTACCTTTCGCGCATCATCGACGGCGCCATGGCGCATGGACTGCCGCAACGCTGGATCGATTTTCTCCACCGGTGGGACCCGGCGCGGTGGCCGCTGCCCGTGTCACCGTCTTCCGCTGGGCCACAGTCGCTTTCAGCACTGCTGAGCGAGCCCGGGATGATCGAGACCAGTCGGCTGCGCTCCCGTTTTGGGTTCCTTGCTATTCACGGCGGCGGCCTGGAACAGATGACCGATGTGATAGCCGAGCGCGCCGCCGAGGCCGCCAACGCCTCGGTTTATGTGCTGCGCCACCCCGACCGGTATCCGCACCATCTGCCGTCATCCAGGTTCGATCCTGCTGAGTCGC
>JAVROZ010000432.1:0-5137 GCA_032162485.1 Mycobacterium sp. | reverse complement strand
GATCTCCTTGCCGACGTACGGCTGGAGGTCGCGCACCCGGCGCATCTCGACCAGCGAGGCGGGCAGGAAGCCACGCAGCCCGATGTCGAGGATGAGGCCACCCTTGACGACCTCGATGACGGTGCCCTTGACGGCCTCGTCCTTCTCCTTGAGCTCCTCGATGGTGCCCCAGGCGCGTTCGTATTGCGCGCGCTTCTTGGAGAGGATGAGCCGGCCCTCTTTGTCCTCCTTGGTGAGGACCAGGGCTTCGACCTCGTCGCCGACGGTAACGACCTCGTTGGGGTCGACGTCGTGCTTGATCGAGAGTTCGCGGGCGGGGATGACCCCTTCGGTCTTGTAGCCGATGTCGAGGAGGACCTCGTCCCGGTCAACTTTGACGATGGTGCCTTCGACGATGTCGCCATCGTTGAAGTACTTGATCGTTTTGTCTATTGCTGCGAGAAAGTCCTCGGCAGAGCCAATGTCGTTGACGGCTACTTGCGGCGAGGTGACGGTGGGACTCGGCATATTGTTGGGTTGCTCCGGACAGGGTTCATCGTAGGGACTCGGACTTTGGGACTTGAGTTATTGATGTGACCCGCGATCGAACACAAGCGGGTACCTGACGAGGCTACTCGACAGCCTGCACGCTGGCCAAACCCGCCCCGGTCTACCCGAAGCTACCCGCCAGCGGTTGGTCGTCGGCGCCCGATGGAATCCGACACCAGCCCACCGGGCATCAGCCACTGATCCGGCTCGCGCTGGATGAACTGAGCGAGCGCGTCGGCGACGCGTTGCGAGGTGACCTGCACCGCGTCAGTCAGGTTCTGGTCCTGAACGTCGAGCGAGACACCGGCGGATATCGGCTGGCCGAAGACGGGTTCGCGCTGATGTTTGTGCTGAAACACCGCGCCGGGCACGATCAGCGCGCCGGTACGCACAGCCAGCAACGCCGGCCCCGGACCCACGGGGCGCTTGATGCCCGCGAGGTCAACTTCGATGCCCTTACTGACGCCCCCCTGGGCGCCCTCGCGGGCCCGGAAATAATCGCCGGCGATCGCGACGATTCGCCCGCGCCGGAGTGCATCCGCCATTGCCGCGGTGATACTGCCTCCGCCGGTGCGCTCGATGACGATCAATTCCAACTGGGTCTTCTGCGCCCCGCGTTCGATCACCCACTGCATCAGCGCAGGCTGCCGGTTGATGACCGCCGTCGTCGGCAAGCCGTTCAGCGCCAGCACGATAGGTATCGCCGCGTAGGAGCCGAGATGCGGGAAGGCGACGATGGCGCCGACACCGGCGGGACGACCGGCCTCGAGAGCGGCGTGGATGGGTGACGGGTCTTCGATCCGAAAGCGCCGCAGCGCAGCATCGTGCGTCGCGGCGAGGAACCAGATGGTGTCGTTGGCGTTGCGGAGCAGCGCCCGGTACATGGCCTGGACGGGCCGCCACTTTCGCGAGGAGAGCTGCGCCGTCGGGTCGACATTGTCGCGGAAGTCCTGCAGCACCCTCGCATGCTGGGCACGTCCCCGCCAATACACGATCCGGGCGAGCAAGGCCAAAAACCCGTCGGCAACGCGGGCCGGCAGCAGGCCCAACATCTGTGACCAGATCACCAGCGGAAATCGCAACAACGGCTGACGCTGAGCGGGATCCGACATTCCAGCAGTCTAAGTTCGCGAAACAGCGCCCAAGCGCGCCGCTAGTGAGCCGCAGAGTCCCAGCTGCGGCCGTACCCCACCGAGACCTCGAGCGGCACATCCAGCGGGTAGGCCGCGCCCATCTTGTCGCGGACCATCGTTTCGAGCTGATCACGCTCCCCCGCCGCGACCTCGAACAGCAGCTCGTCGTGCACCTGCAGCAACATGCGTGAAGCCAACCCGGCTTCTTTGATCGCCTTGTCGACCTCGATCATCGCCACCTTGATGATGTCGGCGGCGCTGCCCTGGATCGGCGCGTTGAGCGCCGCCCGCTCGGCGGCCTCGCGCACCAGGCGGTTGCTGCTGTCCAACTCGGGCAGATAGCGTCGCCGGCCCAGCACGGTTGAGGTGTAGCCGTCTTTGCGGGCCTGTTCGACGATCGCCATCAGGTAGTCGCGCACGCCGCCGAAGCGGGCGAAGTACTGGTCCATCTGAACCTTCGCCTCCTCGGTCGAGATCTTGAGCTGGGCAGCCAGCCCGTAGGCGCTCAATCCATAGGCCAAGCCGTACGACATCGCCTTGACCCGGCGCCGCAGCTCACCGGTGACCTCGTCGATCGGCACGCCGAATGCGCGGGAGGCGACGAATGAGTGCAGGTCCTCGCCGGTATTAAAAGCTTCGATCAGACCTTCGTCGCGAGACAGGTGCGCCATGATCCGCATCTCGATCTGGCTGTAGTCGGCGGTCATCAGCTCGGTGTAGTCGTCCTTGCCCACCACGAACGCGTCACGGATATGCCGGCCGGCATCGGTGCGGATCGGGATGTTCTGCAGGTTCGGTTCGGTCGACGACAACCGGCCGGTGGCAGCGATCGTCTGGTTGAAGGTGGTGTGGATCCGGCCGTCGGAAGCCACCGAGTTGAGCAGCCCATCAACGGTGACCTTGAGCCGTGTGACGTCGCGGTGCGTCAGCATGTGCTGCAGGAACGGGTGACCGGTCTTGTCGAACAGCGATTGCAGCGCGTCGGCGTCGGTGGTGTAGCCGGTCTTGGTGCGCTTGGTCTTGGGCATGCCGAGTTCGTCGAACAGCACCACTTGCAGCTGTTTGGGTGAACCCAGGTTGATCTGCTTGCCGATGACGGCGTAGGCGGCCTCGGCTGCGTCGCGGATCTGATCGGCGAACTGGCTCTGCAGCTCGGTGAGCCTGCTCAGGTCGACGGCGATGCCGGCGTTCTCCATATCGGCCAGCGCCTGCTGCACCGGCAGCTCCATTTCACCCAGCAGTGCCGTTGAGTCGATGCGGGCCAGCTCGGCGTCCAGCGCTTCGGCCAGGTCGACAACTGCCCGGGCCCGCAGGATGCTGGTTTGGACGGCTTGCTCGTCCGCCCCGCCCGCCTCGTCCCAGTCATCGAGCAACGAAAGTTGTTGCTGTTCTGTGGTTTCCGCGCGAAGCTCGCGTCGCAGATAGCGCAGAGAGAGGTCGTCGAGGGTGAAGCTGCGTTGCCCGGGCCGCACCAGGTAGGCGGCCAGCGCGGTGTCGGAGGTGATGCCGCTCAGCGTCCAACCGCGTCCCCTCAGATCGTGGATGGCCAGCTTCGCCTCGTGCAGGGCTTTGGGCTGGTCGGGATCGGCCAGCCACGCAGCCAGCGCGGCATCGTCGTCGGGCGTCAGCGTGGTCGTGTCGATGTAGCCGCCCTCCCCGTCAGCGGCGGCGATGGCCAGTGCGGTGGCGTCACCTCCGTGCGGCAGGTGGGTGCCCACCACCGCCAGCCCGGACCGCCGCCCGTCGCTGACGTGGTCGGACAGCCACTGGGCGACGGTGCCGGGTTCCAGCGCGCCGCCGCGCACGTCGAACCCCTCGTCGACCTCCGGTTCGACGGCGGCCAGCGTGTCGAACAACCGGTCACGCAGAACGCGGAACTCGAGGTCGTCGAAAAGCCGGTGGATGTGCTCGCGATCCCACGGCTGTAGGCGCAATGTGTCCGGCGTCTGCGCCAAGGCCACGTCCTTGACCAGCTCGGTGAGGTCCCTGTTCATCAGCACACCGGCCACGTGCGTCCGCAACGCGTCACCCACCTTGCCGCGCACCGCGTCGATGTTGTCGACGAGAGACTGCAAGGAGCCGTACTCGATGATCCACTTCGACGCCGTCTTCTCCCCCACCCCGGGAATGCCGGGCAGATTGTCGCTGGGGTCGCCCCGCAGTGCGGCGAAGTCCGGGTACTGGGCCGGCGTGAGACCGTATTTCTCGACGACGGCATCCGGGGTGAAGCGGGTGAGTTCGCTGACGCCTTTGCGCGGGTAGAGCACCGTGACGTCGTCGCTGACCAATTGCAGAGCGTCACGGTCGCCGGTGACCACCAGCACCCGGTAGCCCTCGTTCTCGGCCTGGGTGGCCAGCGTTGCGATGATGTCGTCGGCCTCGAAACCCGGTTCGGCGAGCACAGTGATGCCAAGAGCACCGAGAACTTCTTTAGTGATGTCGATCTGGCCGTGAAACTCTTCGGGTGTCGAGGACCGATTGGCCTTGTATTCGGGGTAGCGCTCGGAGCGGAATGTCTGCCGGGAGACGTCGAATGCGGCGGCGATATGAGTGGGAGCCTCGTCCCGCAGCAGGTTGATCAGCATGGCGGTGAACCCGTAGACGGCGTTGGTGGTCAGCCCGCCGCGAGTCTTGAAGTTCTCCGCGGGCAGGGCGTAGAACGCCCGGAACGCCAGCGAATTGCCGTCCAGCAACATCAGCGTGGGTTTGGCTGTCTCACTGGCGCTCGGGGCGGGACTCACGGCTCACACTCTAGGCACCGGCTCTGACGCGCTGCCGGCCTCACCACCGGCCGGCAAAACTGCAACACGTTTCAGTTCTGTGCCCCCGCTGGGTACGCTGACCCGGTGCCACAGGTCACCAGCCAAGAACCCGCAATCGACGGATGGTTCGCCACCGATGACGACGGAATCCCATATCTGATCGGCAGTAAGTGCCCCGCGTGTGGAACCTTCGTCTTCCCGCCGCGCGAAAACAACTGCCCCAATCCGGCCTGCGACAGTGACTCACTAGAGTCCGTCGCCTTTTCGAGGCGCGGAAAGCTGTGGAGCTACACCGAGAACCGCTACCCACCCCCGGCGCCCTACCCCGCACCGGACCCCTTTGAACCGTTCGCTATCGCCGCCGTGGAGCTGGCTGACGAGGGGCTCATCGTGCTGGGCAAGGTGGTCGAGGGCACGCTCGCGGCCGACCTGAAGGTCGGTATGGAGATGGAGCTGACGACTATGCCGCTGTTCACCGACGCCGACGGCGTCGAACGCACCGTGTACGCGTGGAAGGTCGCCTTATGACCGTGAGCACTCCCGAACCGCTCTACATCCTCGGCGCCGGCATGCACCCGTGGGGTAAATGGGGCCGCGACTTCACCGAGTACGGCGTGGTCGCCGCGCGGTCCGCACTGGCCGAGGCCGGGCTGGACTGGCGGCAGATCCAATTGGTCGCAGGCGCGGACACCATCCGCAACGGCTACCCGGGCT
>JAVROZ010000431.1:0-3073 GCA_032162485.1 Mycobacterium sp. | reverse complement strand
GATGGCCGACGTCAACTGCGGCACCGAGGCGCTGATGTTGGGCAACTTGATGATGTTCGCCGCCGGGTCCTGGGTCAGCTTGCCCAGTTCGCCCAGGTTGTCAGGGACGCGCTGATCTTCCTCGAGCTCGTCCGGAAACTGGGCGAGGATGCGAGCCCCCACAGAGATGTCACTGGTCTTGATCTTGATGCCAGCGGGCTCGGCGAAGGCGCGCACTATCGGCAAGAAAGCGTAGGTCGCCAGCAAAGGCGCCTCGTCGGTCAGCGTGTAGATGATGCTCGGCTGCTCGGCGCTCATGCTAATTCTCCCGGCCTCAGTGTCGGTCAGATTGTGCGGGGCTCACTTCATCGCCAGCCACAACAGCGACATTAACGTACGGCTGCCGAGGGAGTCAGAGACAGAGTCGGTCCGCCCGAGCAGTCACAAATCGCTCGCGAGGCGCTGCAGAATGTCGGCGGTGGGCTCCGCGGTCGCGTGCCGGTAGCCCGTTCCGGCCCACAGGTGGACGAAGTCCGCTCGACCGGTTGCGGCGGCCGCTTTGCGCAGTGGGCTGGTCAGATGGTGGATCGCCGGATAGCCCAAGGGGGCGGCGGCTTCGTGAGCGTCGATGAAGGCGTTGCGTAGACCGCGGGCGGGCCGGCCGGTGAACGCGCGAGTGAGAACGGTTTCGGTTCGCGCGGGATCGATCAGGGCGGCCTGATGCGTAGCCGAAGCGCCGCTTTCCGTCGCCCGCACCAGCAGGGTGCCGACGACGGCCGCCGCCGCTCCCGCGTGAATCACTTCGGCGACCGCCCGCGAAGTTGCCAGCCCGCCCCCGGCGATGACGGGAAGGTCGACGCTCTGCGTGATCTGACCGACCAGCGTATTGATCGGTGTGGGCGCCAGTGGCTCAGCGGGTGTGAGGGTGCCCGAATGCCCGCCGGCGGTATGCGCCTGGACGGCCAACATGTCGACACCGGAGTCTCGGGCGGTGATAGCCTCCCGCAGATTCGTGACCGTCTGCACGACGATGGTCGCAGCGTCCTTGAGCGCCGTGATGACACGCTGCGACGGGATACCGAAAGTGAAGCTCACCAACGGGACCGGGTCATCGAGCAGAAGTTGGATCTTTTCGTCGTACGCGTCGGTGTCTTCGATGGGCTCGGGTGGCAAAGTCAGATCGAACTGCTCGGCGTCGCGCTGGATTGCGGTGGCGTAGCGGCGGTAGAGATCGACATCGACCGGTACCGGGTTGGGAGCAAAGATGTTGACGCCGAACGGAATTGACTCGGAACGGAGCTCTCTGATCTGCTCTTCGACAGCTTGTGCCGTCTTGTAACCGGCGGCAAGCATGCCCAGGCTTCCGGCGCGGGTGGCGGCTATCGCCATTGCCGGAGAGGTCGGACCGCCGGCCATCGGCGCGGCCAGGACAGGCAGGGTGATTCCCAATTGCGTTAGCACATTCATCGCCATCATCTGCTCCGCAGGCCGTCCAGGGCTAGCTCAGTCACCCTGTCGGCGAGCTCCGCGTTGTAGCCCTGCATCGCCTGACATCCAACCATCAGTGTTTTCACCTCGGGCACCGTCACGTCCTGTCGCGCAGTTCCGGCTCGTTGCGCGGCGCCCAACAGGTCGGCCAGCAGGCTCATGAATTCCGCCTCGGCCTCCGGGACAGCGTTGTTGACGTCGATTCCGACCCCGGCCAGCGCCTCGACCAGCCCACGGTCGGCGGCTCCCCACTGCAACACCATGGACCGCATGAACGTGTACAGCGCTTCGCCGGGAAGTTGGGACTCCAGCAACGCATTACCGTCGGCAATGATGTGGCGCATGCGGTCGGCGATGACGGCCTGGAACAGAGCCTCTTTCGTCGGGAAATGTCGGTAAACGGTGCCCGCGCCAACGCCGGCCCGGCGGGCGATCTCGTCGATGGGCACCGACAGGCCCTCGACCGCAAAGGTCTGATAGGCAACCTCGAGCACGCGGGAGCGGTTGCGGGCCGCATCGGCGCGCACCGGCCGATCGGGTGCAGCCACCTCAACACCTCCGGCAGGGGACAGTTGACAAAACGGGGCGTGCGTTCCGTATAGTGAGCACCAACCGGAGCGCCCGCCCCGTTTAGTAGATCATAGCGAGGAACCCCCCATGACCAAATGGACAAGCGCCGACATTCCCGACCAGACCGGCCGGATAGCCGTGATCACCGGCGCCAACACCGGTCTCGGCTTTGAGACCGCCACAGCACTGGCGGCCCGCGGCGCACACGTCGTGATGGCGGTGCGCAACCTGGAGAAGGGCAAACAAGCCGCAGCGCGCATCACCGAAGCCACGCCGGGCGCCGAAGTCGAGTTACAGGAGCTTGACCTGACCTCGCTGGAATCCGTGCGAAGTGCCGCGGCGGAGCTGCGCTCAGCTCATGACCGCATCGATCTGCTGATCAATAACGCCGGGGTCATGTACACGCCCAAGTCGACCACCAAGGACGGCTTCGAGATGCAGTTCGGCACTAACCACTTGGGCCACTTCGCTTTGACCGGACTACTACTGGACCGGTTACTGCCGGTCGAGGGTTCGCGAGTGGTCACGGTCAGCAGCCTGGGCCACCGGATCCGTGCCGCAATACATTTCGACGACCTGCAGTGGGAGCGCAGTTACAGCCGGGTCGGCGCCTACGGGCAAGCCAAGCTCGCCAACCTGCTGTTCACCTACGAACTCCAACGTCGACTCGCGGCCGGTAACACCACCGTGGCGGTGGCGGCACACCCGGGCGGGTCCAAAACCGAGTTGACCCGCAACCTGCCCCGACTCGTCGCGTTGGCGACCAGATTGGTCGAACCGCTGTTCCAGGACGCCGACCTCGGTGCGCTACCGCAGTTGCGCGCGGCCACCGACCCCGACGTGCAGGGCGGCCAGTACTTCGGACCCGACGGGTTCCAGGAAACCAGGGGTTATCCGAAAGTTGTTGCTTCCAGCGCCCAGTCGCACGACGTGGCGTTGCAGCGACGGTTGTGGGCGGTCTCCGAGGAACTCACCGGGGTTGTCTATCCCGTCGGCTGACGCAGGCATAAAAGCGATCGTCGAACGGTTGCACGAT
>JAVROZ010000430.1:0-2546 GCA_032162485.1 Mycobacterium sp. | reverse complement strand
ACACCGAAAAGACAGTGCTGGAACGCTGTTCGGTGTTCGCGGGCAGCTTCGACCTCCAAAGCGCCTGCGCGATAGGCGGATCCGACGACATCGATGAGTACGCCATGCTCGAGGTGCTCGACGCTCTGGTGCGCAAGTCGCTCTTGCTCGCGCTGCGGTCGGGCGGGCGAACCCGGTATTCGATGCTGGAAACGATCCGCCAGTTCGCCGAGGAACAACTCGCCGCCCGCGGCGAAGCATCCGGAACTCGAGCCGTCCACGCGCGGTACTTCGCCGGACGGGAAGCCGACGTCATGGACCTGTGGGATAGTTCACGACAGCGCGAGTCGCTGGACTGGTTCACGGTCGAGTTGGCCAATCTGCGCATTGCCTTTCGGTGGGCTGCCGATCAAAGCGACCTGGACACGGCCGCCGCCATCGCGGCGTATGCAGCGCTTCTCGGCCCCTTCCTCGAGAACTACGAACCAATAGCTTGGGCCGAAGAACTGATCGAACCCCTGCGCGCCGTCGGCCATCCTCGACTGGCCGCCGTATCCGTGGGGGCTTCGCTGAGCGTGCTTGTCGGACGCTTCGAAGAGGCCGTGCGCTACAGCGAGATCGGCCAGACAGTTATCGCCGCTGCTAGCGATAAGGTCTCGTACTTCGGTCAGCCCTTTCTTGCCAGCGCGTATTTGTTCGTCGGCCAGCCCGACCGGTATGTCGAGCTGTGCCGCGCCCTGGTCAAACGCACGCGCGACACCCACGCGTCCGCCTGGGCGAACCTAGTGTTCGCTCTGGCCGCCTGCGGCTCAACTGACGAGGCGATGGTAGCCGCCGACGGCCTGATCGAGGCCGCCGAAGCGACCGGCAATCCGTGGGTACTTGCCTACGCACTTTTCGCGTGGGGGTTCACCTTCCGCGATACTGATTCAGGCCGCGCGCTCGAGGCTATTCGCCGCGGCGTGCACATCGCGCAGGACAGCGGCAACCGTTTCTTTGAGACACAATTCTCGTACTGGAGGTGCGGACTTGAGGCCGAGCACGGAGACCCGGCGGCGACGTTGGATTCCCTCGCCGTGGCTATCCGTAACAACCACGAGTCGGGCAACGTCGGCATGATGCATAACCCCCTGGCAACTCTGGCCATTGCTCTCGAGCGGTTCGGACACTACGAGCCAGCGGCCACCATCGCCGGCTTCGCAGCAGTCAATCCCATGGTCGCAGTGTCCTTACCTGAACTCGCAGCTTTGGCAACGCGCTTGCGGGAAATCCTCGGCAACCAGGCCTTCGAATCGCTGGCCCGCAAGGGAGAGGCGATGACCATCGCCGCCATCGCGGCGTACGCCTACGAACAAATCGACCAGGCCCGAACAGAACTGAACGCTGTCTCGGAATAGACGACGCTTGAGAGCTACCCGCCCTCGGCGGCCAGCTGTCCGCAGGCGGCACTGATCTCGCGCCCGCGCGTATCCCGCACGGTGCATGAAACACCTTGTGCACGAACACGTTTGACAAACTCGCGCTCCACCGGCTTGGGGCTGGCGTCCCAATCGCTACCCGGCGTCGGGTTGAGCGGGATCAGATTCACATGCACCAACGGGCCCAGCGCACCGTGCAGCCGGCTGCCCAGCAGGTCGGCCCGCCACGGTTGATCGTTGACATCCCGGATGAGCGCGTACTCGATTGACACCCGCCGGCCGGTCACATCTGCGTAATAGCGGGCCGCATCCAGCACCTCAGTGATCTTCCACCTGTTGTTCACCGGCACCAGGGTGTCGCGCAGCTCGTCATCGGGCGTGTGCAGCGACACCGCCAGCGTCACGCCGAGTCGCTCGTCGGCCAGTTTGCGGATCGCCGGCGCCAGCCCCACTGTCGACACCGTCACCGAGCGGGCCGAGATGCCGAAGCCGGACGGCGGCGGCTCGATGATGCGACGCACCGCGGCCACCACCCTGGCGTAGTTGGCCAGCGGCTCCCCCATCCCCATGAACACCACGTTCGACAGCCGTTGGGGATCCGGGCCGAAGTCGTCACGCAGCGCGACAGCGGCAGCACGCACCTGCTCGAGGATCTCGGCGGTGGACAGGTTGCGGGTCAGCCCGCCCTGCCCGGTGGCACAGAACGGGCACGCCATGCCACAGCCGGCCTGCGACGAGATGCAGACGGTGTTGCGTTGCGGGTAGCGCATCAGCACCGACTCGACGCTGGCTCCGTCGACTGCCCGCCACAGCGTCTTGCGCGTCTGGCCGGCATCGCAGGTGACGTCCCGCGTCGCGGTCAACAGCGTCGGGAACATGCTGGTCGCGACCTGGTCGCGCACCGCTGCCGGCAGGTCGGTCATCTGGTGGGGATCGGCGATCAACCGTCCGTAGTACTGGTGCGCGAGCTGCTTGGCCCGAAACGCCGGCAGGCCCAGGTCCGCCACGGCAGTCGCTCGGCCCGCGGCATCCAGGTCGGCTAGGTGCACCGGCGGTCGCCGAACTGAGCCGCGCGGCGACGGCTCCTCGAACACTAATTCTTGGACCATGACAAGTCCAGTATCAGGGCAACAGCGTCAAAACCGTCCA
>JAVROZ010000429.1:0-13648 GCA_032162485.1 Mycobacterium sp. | reverse complement strand
GCGCATGCGCCCGGCAGCGGCACCACCTGATCGCCAAGGTCGTAGCGGATGAACGGGAAGGTGCGGTTGGCCAGCCCGGTGGCAAGCGTTCGCGCCGCGGGTTCGTCGGGACCGACCGGCCTTCCCTGGGCATCGACCCGCTCGAGAACCACCTCGTCTTCGCACACATGCAGTCCTGGACCGCGTCCACAACCGACGGCCTGCACTCCGACTTCGGTTGAGCCCCAGAGGTTGTGGATCACCGGATGCCAGGCATGGGCAATCGCTTGCCGATCTTCGTCAAGTAGCGGCTCCGAGTTGGTGCTGACCCGCACCGGCGCGATCTCCAGCTCACCGGCGATGGTCGCGCGGGCCAGCCGCCCGATCACCGTCGGATACCCCACCAGATGCGTGGGCTGGGCGACCCGGACCGCGGTCAGCACCTCGTTGAAAGGAGCGCCGGCCGCGATCACTTCGGTCTGCATGCCCGGGGCGGTCGGGACATCGAACAGCGGGGTGCTGGCGTGCGGCGGGACACCGGCTGATAACACGGCGAGCCGGCCCGCGGCAGTCGGATCGCGACATTCTTCGCGGGCCTGCATTCGCCAGGCCAGGCAGGCCGCCGATATGTAGAAGTGCCAATCCCAGACGTAAACACCGCGGACGCCGCTGGAGCCGCCAGAGCTGAAGATCTGGTACTCGCCGGTGTAGGAGAACCATTGCTGCTCAGCAAGAATCCGTTCCGCGCGGTCGCGATCGAGATCGGGTGCGGTGACGATGGTGTCCCAATTCTGCTGAGCGTCCTGCTTCGTCATCACAGGAAGTGATGCCAGGTCGGCGACGGTGGCCTCCAACGGGTCGAACTGCCGTAGCCGGCGGCCGTGGAAAGGGGACCGCTCCTTGGCGTAGGCCAG
Organism: Mycobacterium sp.; assembly: GCA_032162485.1. Lineage (GTDB taxonomy): Bacteria > Actinomycetota > Actinomycetes > Mycobacteriales > Mycobacteriaceae > Mycobacterium. The sequence continues at coordinate 12,755 of JAVROZ010000429.1, read as the reverse complement.
GAATGCCTGCAAGCGACGGCCCTGATACTGATCGATCTGATCTCGTGACCAATCCAGGCGCGCGACATGGTCAATCAGGCCGGCCTGCACTGCGCGCAGATGCGCGGCACGCATTCGGTCGTAGGTCGCCCTGGGCATCGGGGGAGTCTGCTAGACCAAGGCTGAAGCGTCGAAGACCCAGGATGTGTCGCCGCCGGCAAGATTCTCGAAGTGGCTGGGGGGCGCGAAGGCGACGAGGCTGTTGAAGTCCCAATAGTCCTTCCAGACAGTGATTTTCCCGTCAACTACCTGGTGTACCGAAACAAATCTCAGCACGCCTTGCTCACCAGTCTGGAACGTCCAGGTCTCGGAATGTTCGTACATGACGTCGGGCCCGTTGGACAACAGCACGCCGTCGTGATTCTCGTAGTCCGCCAGCTCCGCCAGCCCTATTTTGAGCCGTTTCACGATGTCATCGGGACCGCGCGCCGCCAATGCCGGCACAGGCATGTCGACGTAAAGGCAGTCGTCCGCGAGGAAGGACCGTACCGCGTCGAAGTCCCGCCGCGAAAGCGCCTGCCACATCCCTGTTACGACATCGGCAACCGCGATCGTTGAATTGTCGGTCATAGGGGTCAATTAACTCGGCTGCCGTGCGGGTGTCAACCACAGCGTTGGGGCGCATACTCGCCTGCAGGAGGGACACGTGACTGGGCTGCATCGCTACATCGCCGAGGAGATCGCCACCGACCACGCCGAGGGTCTGCTCACCCGACGCGAAACGCTGCGACGGCTAGCCATGCTTGGTCTCAGTGGCACGGCGGCAGCCGCGCTGATCGCTGCCTGTTCGCGGCCGTCCGATTCTGCCGGAAAGCCCGCGGGATCCACCTCGGCCCCCGGCGCCACGAGTTCGCCCGCGGTGCAACCGCCCGGGATGGCCGGCGCATTACGCTCGTCACCAATTACGTTGCCCGGGCCCCAAGGTCAGCTCCAGGCTGCGTGGGCGCAGGCCGTCAACCCGAAGGGCGGCGTGCTGGTCATCCACGAAAACAAGGGCCTGACCGATTGGGTGTCATCGGTGGCCGGTCGGTTTGCCGGAGCCGGGTACACGGCCCTGGCAATCGACCTGCTCTCCGAAAAGGGTGGGACGGGCGCCTTTCCGGATCCGGCGCAAGCCACCGCGGCTTTGGCGGCTGCCGCGCCCGAACAAATGATCCGTGACCTGAACGCCGGTGTCGGTCATCTGCGAATAAACGTCCCGGGCCGCAAGATCGGCGTCGTCGGCTTCTGTTTTGGCGGCGGGCTGGTGTGGCGACTGCTGGGCGCCGGCGCCCTGGGAGTGTCCGCCGCTGTTCCTTTCTACGGGCCGTTACCCGACCACCCGGATTTCACCGAAGCCAAGGCCGCCGTGCTGGCAATCTACGGTGCCCTCGACGCCCGAGTGACCGGGTCCGAGCCGGCAGCCAGGGCGGCGCTAGATCGCGCCGGTCTGGTCCACGACGTGATTGTTGAGCCGGATGCCGACCATGCGTTCTTCAACGACAGCGGGCCGCGCTACAACGGCGTTGCGGCGGCCGACGCATGGCAACGAACGTTGGACTGGTTCGGTCGGTATCTGAGCTGATTGTCTGAACGGCACCGTATCGGCCCAGTGCTCAATAGTTGGTGCCAGTAGGATTCGATCCGCCGTGTTGCCTTCATCCGGTCGCGCGACGCTAGGTGCGGACACGAAACCGAGGAGCCTCGTGCACACAGATTCCGAACCTGCTTCACTCGCTCACGCCGGCGGCGGCAACGGGAAACGCGGTCCGATCAGGGCGATAGGCTCCGTGGTGGGCGCGCTCGGCGTTGTGTTCGGCGACATCGGCACCAGTCCGATCTACACCATTCAGACTGTCTTCAACCCCGACGACCCGCACCCCGTGCCCATTAGCACTGACAATGTGTACGGCGTTGTGTCGCTGATCTTCTGGTCCGTCATGATCATCGTGACGTTCACCTACGTCACCCTGGTGCTGCGCGCCGACAACCACGGCGAGGGTGGCATCATGGCGCTCATCACGCTGTTGGGGAAGGGGGTTGGACGCCGCACCATCGCGACGTTGAGCGCCCTGGGAATCTTCGGCGCCGCGCTGTTCTTCGGCGACAGCATGATCACCCCGGCGATTTCGGTGCTATCCGCCGTAGAAGGCATCAAAATCATACAACCACAGATGAATTCGTGGATTGTACCGATCACTGCGGTAATTATTGTTGTGCTGTTCTCGGTGCAGCGGCACGGCACCGGCGCCGTCGGCCGGTTGTTCGGACCGGTGATGATCGCGTGGTTCACCGCGATTGGCGCCTTCGGCGGGTGCGGAATCGCCGACCATCCGGAAATCCTCAAGGCGCTGTCACCGGTCTATGCGGTGCAGTTCATGATCGGACATTTTCACCTTGCCTTCTTCTCCCTGGCCGCGATCGTGCTCGCGGTGACGGGCGCTGAAGCCCTGTATGCCGACATGGGTCACTTCGGCCGGCGCGCGATCACCTCGGGTTGGATGTTGCTGGTGCTCCCTGGATGCACCCTGAGTTATCTCGGCCAGGGGGCGCTGCTCCTCGGCGACCCGAAGTCCGCGAGCGCGCCTTTCTTTCTGCTGATCCCCGACTGGGCGCGACTCCCGATGGTGCTGCTCGCCACGGCGGCCACGGTCATCGCTTCGCAAGCCGTTATCACCGGGGCGTTCTCCGTCGCATCCCAGGCCGCTCAACTCGGCTATCTGCCGAGATTGCGAATAGCCCACACGTCGGAGTCGACCATCGGACAGATTTATGTGCCGTGGATCAACGGGCTGTTGCTGGTGTCGGTGCTGACCCTGGTGTTTGCGTTCCGCAGTTCGGCGGCACTGGCTTTCGCATTCGGTATGGCGGTCACCGGGACCATCACCATCACAACTTCGCTGTTTCTCTACATCGCCCGTACCAGGTGGGGAACGCCGTTGTGGCTCATCACAATCGGTGGCGGCACCCTACTGTTCATCGATCTGATGTTTCTTGCGGCCAACCTGACCAAACTTATTCATGGAGCCTGGCTGCCCCTGCTGATTGCGCTGATCGCATTCACTGTGATGACCACCTGGCAGCGCGGACGTCAAATCGTCACTGGCGCAAGGGAACAGGCCGAGGGACCGTTGCGTGATTTCGTCGACAGCCTCGGCTCCAGTGAGCGCCCGGTCACCCGGGTATCCGGCACCGCGATATTCCTCAATCGCGGAAAGGATTCCGCACCGCTGGCACTGCGGGCCAACGTCGAGCACAATCGCGTACTCCAAGAGCAGGTGGTGGTCATGGCGATCGTGACGTTGCCGGTACCGCGGGTGCCGGAAGCCGATCGAAACGAGGTGGATGCTCTCGGGTACGCCAAGGACGGGATCATCCATGTGACCGCCTACTTCGGGTACATGGAGACCCCGAAAGTCCGAGACGCGCTGGCCCTGCTTGATGCGAAGGAGACCGAAGGCCCGATCGCCATCGACGAAGCCTCTTACTTCCTCTCCAAGTTGGAATTGATTAAGGGTTCTGCGCCGACGATGGCGTCATGGCGCAAGAGCCTGTTCATTGCGACCTCGTACACCACCGCCGACGCCGCCGCATACTTCGGCCTGCCGTCTGACCGCACGGTAGTCATGGGTTCGCGAATCGAAGTCTGAGCCAGCCTCAGATAGGTTGCAGCACCGTCTTATAAAGAAGCCGTCGAACGCGCGCTGCCGAGTGAGACGGGCAACGTCGACCAGCCACGCAGCACCCGCGTGCTTCGCCGGCTTCCCGCGCCCGCCGCTTGCACGTCGGGGAAACGGTCGAAGAAGGCGCGGAGGCCGACTTCGCCCTCGGCTCGGGCCAGCGCCGCGCCAAGGCAGAAGTGGCGACCCGTGGAAAACGCGAGATGCTTTCCGGCATTCTCGCGTTCGATGTCGAAGCGGTGCGGGTCGGCAAACACCGACGGGTCGCGATTGGCGGCGGCCAGGTAAATCACCACCACCTCGCCCCGCTGGATAGGGATACCCGCCACCTCGACATCGTTGCGAGCCACCCGCGCGGTGAGCTGCACCGGCGAATCGAGGCGCAGGATCTCCTCAACCGCGTTGGGCCACAACTCCGGGCGCGCCCGCAGGGCCGCCAACTGGTCGGGATGGTCCAGCAGCACCCGAATCCCGTTGCCCAGCAGGTTCACCGTGGTTTCAAAGCCTGCGACCAGAACCAACCCGGCAACCGCCTGCAACTCGGTCTCGTCGAGAAAGCTTTCCGGGTCGCCGCTTTCAGCCCGGCGGATCAACTGACTCATCAAGTCGTCGCCTGGGCTGGCCCGCAGCTCGCGCAGATGCTCTGCCAGCCACGTGCTGAAACCCGCGACACCACGTTGCACGCGCAGGTACTGCTGCCAGGGCAGCCCCACGTCCAGGCTCGGCGCGGCCAACTCACCGAACTCGAGAACGCGCCGCCGGTCATACTCGGGCACACCCAGGATTTCGCTGATGACGGTGATCGGAAGCTGCGAGCAGTACCGCCCGACGATGTCGACGACACCGGACTGGTCGGTCAGCTGATCCAACAAGCTGACGGCCGTCTGCTCGACCCGGTCGCGTAACGCGGTGACTGCTCGGGCAGTGAACACCGCCGAGACCGCCTTGCGGTAGCGCGTGTGATCGGGCGGTTCTACTGCCAGCAGGGACGGTGGCCGCATCGGATGCAGGCGATCGTCTCGGGTGCGGCGTTCGAGCCAGCGCAGGGGTGTCGGCAGGTTGTCGCCGAAGGAGACAACTCGAAAGTCGTCCGATCGCAGCAGCTCATGCGCGAGACGGTGGTCGACGGTCAGGTAGTTCGCGCGGCCACGCACCAGCGGCCCGTGGCGTCGTACCTCGTCGTAGAAGGGCACCGGGTTCTCGGCAACCGTCGGATCTGCGATCAACCGCGCTTGCAACTCGCCACGCCGGACCCCGAATTGCGCGAGCCCGCGAATCACTCCGTGCATCGCGAACCAATGCAGTTTGTCCTTTAGCACTCGGCGCTGATCTTGAAGTCGGTGGTGACTACCTTGTTGGGGTTGTCGCTGTTGATTCCGGAGGCGCTGCCGATGACGGTGTAGGTGTTCTTCGCGACGTCCACCTTTGCGTTTCCCACCCCGCCCTCGTAGTAGCTGCCGGTGAAACCGTTGATGTTGCGTATCTTCACGAGTTGCGGGATCACCCGGTCGCCGCTGATCAGCATCACCGCCTGAACCTGCCCGTCCCGATCACGGATGTCGATGGTCCGATACGACTCGACCTGGCTGCATGCGGGCGGACGTACGGTGACGGCATTGCCGTCGATGGTCAGATGGGCGGCTTTTCGGGGCACCGTCTGGGCATCACCGCATCCGGAAACGGTGCCCACGATGGCCAGGGTGCATCCTGCCGCTGCGACCAACCGGTTCTGCACCAGCCACCTCCGTAGTGGGCCCCGTTGCCTGCCCCGTTGCTGTTGTTGTGCAGGAAACATTATGGCCGCTTCGGGTCCATCGTGGGCAATGCTTTGACGATGCGGCCCCGAACAAACTCGGGACTGATGCTCTTGAGCCGGTCGATCCATCGGATGCTGTTAGGCACGTACCAGTGCAGCCGGGTCGGGTGGTGGTAGGCCTGCCACGCCACCTCGGCGACGCTGGAGGCGGGCATCAGGCGGAACAACCCCTTCTTGGGTGCCGCGGCGCGCAACTCCTCCGGGGAAATTTTGGTCGTGGTGCCGTCGGAGTGTTGGGGAGTGGTGGTGAGGATGGCGGTGTCGATCAGGCCAGGGAGAACGTCGGCCACCCGCACGCCATGCCGGTGCCATTCCACGCTCAGTGCCTCCGTCAGGCCTTTGACCGCGTGTTTGGTCGCCGAGTAAACAGCGATGCGTGGCATGCCGTAGGTGCCTGAGGAGGACGACGTCGAGAACATTAGACTTCCGGGCGCCTTCTTGAGGTACGGCAGGGCGCCATATGCGCCGGTCAACACAGCTTTGAAATTTACGTCGACGACGCGCATGGCAGCTTCGTAGGGCACATCCTCGAACCAGCCGCCCTCACCGATGCCGGCGTTGTTCCACATCATGTCCAGTCCGCCGCCCGCGTTGCCGGCGCAGAAGTCGCCCAGCGCCGCATCCAGCGCCGCCTTGTCTGTCACGTCGACGACGCGAGTCCACAGCTTGGCCCCCAACTCCACGCTCAGTGCGGCCAAGCCATCGTCGTTGCGGTCTACTGCGCCGACGCGCCAGCCCTTGCCGTGGAACAGCTTTACGCCCTCCCGGCCCATGCCGCTGCCGGCGCCGGTGATGAATATTGTCTTCATCCCGCTGATCTCAGCCCGCCCCTCAGCCCGCTTCGACCACGTCTTTGATGCGCTGCAGTGTCTTAGTCATATCTCGAATGTTGCGCCGTCGCCGTAGGAAGCCTCCGAACACCATGTAGACATTGTTCAACGGGGAGGGCGTGAGCCGAAAGGACTCGGTCACATCGGTGCCGTCACCAGCCGGCGTCAACCGGTAGTGCCAGTTGTTCACCACCCGGTCGCCGACATAGACAGCAAACCCAAACTCGCGATCGGGTTCGCACGCCGTCACCTCACACTTGGTCCAGTAGACCGGTCCGATCTCGTTGCGGCGGACGTGCCCGCGGAAACGCGCGCCGAGCTCGGGGCCGGTCGCACCACCCAGCCACTCGGCCTCAAACGTTTCCGGCGAAAATCGTCCAGTATTTCGAATATCGGCGATCAATTCCCAGATCTTGTTCGCCGGTGCTGTCATATGAACCGTTGCTGCACCCTCCATGGGAGGATCAAAACACGCCGGCTGTAACGAAACCAGCCCCATCGTCGATATTCACTGTTTGGGCGTGAGCATTCCGAAGATCTGACTGATGGTCTGCTGCAACTGCCCCCCGGGCTGGGATGACCCGGCAGGCACCGGCGACATGCCGCCGGCCTTGCCGCACTTCGGCCATGCGCCCGGACCCTGACCGGCCAGAACCTTATTGGCTACCGCGATTTGTTGCTGCTTAGAGGCTTTTGCGGGGTTTCCGACGCCACCGTATTCCTGCCAGGTGGCTTGCTTGAACTGCAGGCCGCCGTAGGCACCGTTGCCGGTGTTGGCGGCCCAGTTGCCGCCGGACTCGCACTGCGCGACGGCTTCCCAATTCATGGCGTCCGCGTCTGCGACGCCGGTGGAGAACGACATACCGGCCGCTATGAAACCTGCCACCATGGCGGACTTGATGAGGGGCTTGGTGAGGTGCGTCATGTCCGGCTTTTCGCCGGGTGTGGCCCAAGCGTTACCGACTAGAGAAAATTATGAGATCAACTGGGTGCCACTTCGAGATTTGCGCAAACGGTCTTCATATGCACGTTTCAGGTCGGTATTTGAACCTGGCAATACGACCGCGTCGCGGTTGTTAGCGCTTGTCGGTACAGGTCGTCGAACCGTCGTACCCGTATCGCCTCGGTGCGCGCATCCTCGAGCTGCCGCGTGCACGCTGGGGCGTGTAGCAAAGTCCAGTTAAGCGCTATGTGAGACAAAATCTTAGTGTTCAGCGTGTCTATCGCCGCTCGCGACGCCGATAGATCCGCAGGGCCATCGGCACCCGATGGTTGGAGGCCCGGGTCGAGCTTCCAGTCCGCGAACCGGCGGTACTCGATGGCTTCGGTGGCGTTGATCTGGTCGCCGAAGACCCGAACGACGTAGTCGGGGTCAATTTGCGCCGACGCGGCGTCCTCGCGCAGCACCGCCAGTTCCCGTTCGACCCGAGCCGGGTCCTCGATGTCGCCGTGCGCGCTCCACTTATAGGCGGCCACCGGCTCGGCGATCTCCAATCGCTCGGCGAGCGCATCGACCAGCGCACTCAGCGCACTGTCGGCGCTCGCTCGCGGTGCAACCAGGACCGCAACCAGCACCAGCAGGACGGCCAGGCCGGCTTGGCGGCACACGACCTGTACCGGAGTACTCAGCGCTGCGCCTCGCCACTCTGCGCGCCAACCGTCGCGATCGCGTCGACCACTGCCGAAGGGTTGTCCAGGGCAACAAAGGTCTTTGCGCCGGGCACCTCGATCATCGTGGCATTCGGGAACAGCGCGGCCATCCGCTTCGCCAGAGATGGTGTGAAGCAGCGGTCGCGCATGCCCCACACCAGCGTCACCGGTTTGGTAAATCGCGGGAACCGCGTCGATACGTCGGTCAAATCGGTGGTCGCCACGTGTCGCAGCAGCTCCGCGAGATTGCGGCAGATGCGCGTGTCGTCGCGACACGGGGTAATCCACGACTTGGTGAGGTCGGGATCAGGATCGTTCAACAGCAGGCCGAAGCCAAGAGGAGAGTGGCGCAGCGGGGCCAAGCCCAGCATTGTGAAGAGCGTCTTGATGGATATCGGACCGCGTAGCAGCGCAAAAACGGCAGTGAATGGAAACGGTGGAAACTTGTCAAAGGCGTCGCAATTGGTGAGCACGAGCCGGCCGACGCGGTCGGGATGGCTGTCAATGACGAACTGGCACAGTCCGCCGCCGGTGTCATTACCGACCAGGGTCACCTCGGACAGGTCGAGGGCAGCCATGAAGTCGTTGATCATCGCCGCGATTCCACGAGGCGACAGATCGGCTCCCTGGTTGACCGGGATGGTGTGCGCGCCCAGCGGCCAGGTGGGCAGAATGCACCGATATCCCATCCCGGCAAGGCCGTGGGCGACGTGCTCCCAGAGTCGCTCGTCGGCCAGGATGCCGTGCACAAACAGCACCGGGGGGTGCGGTGAGTCCTGTGGACCCAAGACTCGGTAGGAAATTGTTGCCTGCTGCAGTGCGACCTTTGGCATCTCGGTTATCCTTCGGTGGAACTTACAAACTCTCAGTACGTAAGTTACGTGCAGATTGTATGAAAGTCAACGGCGTCCCGGCCAGCACCGCGGGGGCCAAGCTTACAGTGGCGCGACAATTGTTCAGCGGCAACGTTATTCGTGGATTTGCCGAGCGGGTCCCCCAGTGACCGGCAACCGTGCCGGCGGATTGAGTGCGAAACAGTTGCGGTTGTTGATCGCCGTCATGCTCGCGGTCTCGCTAGTGCTGGGCGGAGCATTCCTTGCGGTGGACCGACTCCATTCCACGCCCGGCGACGCCAGGAACCACCCGGACCAACCCGCCACTGACGAACAGAGCCACGCTCAAGCCGTCGGCGTGGCCCGACACCTAGTCAGCGTCGCCAGTCTGCACCCGACGACGGCCGGCTATCTGTTGATGTCATGCAACGACCACGACAATCCGCCGTATCAGGGCGCGATATACCTGACGTTCACGATGCCGGCCGAAACGCACGCCGACACTTATCTGCCGTCCGTCACATCCGCGTTGGTGGCCGACGGTTGGGCCGAGGGCTTGGCACCCGGCGGCCATGCCTTCGGCAAGACCCTGTCCAAGGACGGGGTTACTGCGATCGTCTACCGGCACGACAAAGATGAGAACCTGGGCGTGCTGCGGCTCTATGGGGAATGCCGGAACATGACCGATCACCGCAACGACACGACGGGGTGGATCGATGTCACCGGGCTGTTCAACCAGCCTGGCTAACGGCCCTTACCGACCCGTAACGCACTACTGCGCTTGACGGCGGTGCCGTCAAGCGCAGTAGTGACAGTGCTTCTAGTGCGGTTCGCCTCAGCGAGCGCCCAGTGCGCCCTGCAGGTCGCCCTTCATGGCGTTGAGCTGCGCGCCCCAGTACTCCCAGCTGTGCGTGCCGTCGTTCTGGAAGTTGAACACGGCGTTGTGACCACCAGCACCCGTGTACGCGTCCTGGAACTTGATGTTGCTGCTGCGAACGAAGTTCTCCAGGAACTCGGCCGGCATGTTGGCACCACCCAGGTCGGTCGGCTTGCCGTTGCCGCAGTAGACCCAGAGGCGGGTGTTGTTGGCAACCAGCGTCCCAACCTGGACGGTCGGGTCGTTGCGCTGCCAGGCCGGATCGCTCGAGGGACCCCACATGTCGGAGGCTTTGTAGCCGCCGGCGTCACCCATGGCCAGGCCGATCAACGACGGGCCCATACCCTGGGACGGGTCGAGCAGGGCCGACAGCGAGCCGGCGTAGATGAACTGCCCGGGGTGGTAGGCCGCCAGAATCATCGCCGACGAGCCGGCCATCGAGATTCCGACCGCGGCGCTGCCGGTGGCCTTGACGCTCTTGTTGGACGCCAGGTACGCGGGAAGCTCGCTGGTAATGAAGGTCTCCCACTTGTAAGTGGAGCAACCCGCCTTACCGCAGGCAGGGCTGTACCAGTCGCTGTAGAAGCTGGACTGCCCGCCGACCGGCATGACGATCGACAGGCCGGAGTTCAGGTACCACTCGAACGCCGGAGTGTTGATGTCCCAGCCGTTGTAGTCGTCCTGGGCGCGCAGGCCGTCGAGCAGGTATACGGCAGGAGAGTTCTCGCCGCCGCTCTGGAACTGCACCTTGATGCTGCGCCCCATTGACGCCGACGGCACCTGCAGATACTCCACTGGCAGGCCCGGCCGGGAAAACGCTCCCGCGGTCGGCGCACCGCCAGCGAGTCCGATCAGGCCCGGGAGGGTCGCAGCCGCAGCCGCGCCGACCAGGAGTCGGCGACCCCAGGCCCGTATCTTCCCGCTCACGTCTGTCATTCCTGTGCCCCTTTTGTCCTTATGTCTCTTGCTCCCGGCAGAACTTACCGTGTGAATAGGTCGAATGTCGATTCGGACGCAATCACATTTCAGTTCCATATCGGCTACCGCCGCGGATACAGCAACTGTGTTACTGCGGTCCTCGTCGGTAGACCGAATCTTTTATAGCCCGGGGGCGACACGCACGGACGCGCCACACGCCACGGCGTTATGCACGCGTTATGCACTTGGAATCGGGACGAGTCGATTGCGGGAACGAAATCTATATCGCTAAGCCAACCGGAAACGCCACGCGGTTTGGCGAACGACGAGCAACTTGGCGCTGTTTTAAACCGGCAGCGCCAGCCGCTTTTGCGGGTCAGGTGACCCGCAACTTCGCCGCTTGAGAGTCACCTGGCGGTTTCCAGACCGGCGCAGACGAACTGGCGCCGACCGCGTAGGCTCGCTCGAAGCAAGCCGACGGACACACGCTATCCCGGGCCGTTCCGGCACCCACGCGTCACACACCTGCCTCTGGTGCGAGTGGCGTTACCGCGGGTGAACGGTGAGCCTGGGAACGATTGAGGTGCGAAATTTGGATACGGTACTTGGGCTGTCGGTGACACCGACCACGGTCGGGTGGATCCTCGCCGAAGGGCATGGTGCCGACGGCGCCATCCTGGACCACCACGAGTTGCGGTTGCAGGACAGCCCGCACGATGGCCGTCACAGCGGCCAGGGTGTGCGTGCCGTGATCACCGCGGAGCAAGTCGCGTCCGAAGTGCTGCGCGCCCGCGACGTGGCCATCGCCGACAACCACCGGGTACGTGTCGTCGGAGTGACGTGGAGCGATGAGGCTTCAGCCCAGGCCGCGCTGCTGCTCGAGGCACTGACCGACGCCGGCCTCGACAATGTGGTGCCGGTTCGGCTGCTCGATGCCGTCGAGACGCTGGCACAGGCGATCGCGCCGGTGATCGGCTACGAGCAGACCGCCGTGTGCATCCTCGAGCCCGAGTGGGCGACCGTCGTCATGGTCGACACTCACGACGGCGAAACCCAAACGGCCGTCAAACACGTCCGTGGTGGCTTTGATGGTCTGACGTCCTGGCTCACCGGAATGTTCGACCGCAGCCCTTGGCGGCCCGGGGGCGTGGTGGTGGTCGGTTCCGAGAGCGATGTCAACAACTTCTCGTGGCAACTCGAGAAAGTGCTGCCGGTTCCGGTTTTCGCCCAAACCATGGCGCAGGTGACGGTCGCGCGCGGCGCCGCGCTGGCAGCGGCGCAAAGCACCGAATTCACCGATGCCGAACTGGTGGCCGAATCCGTTGAGCCGGTCACTGTCGCAGCCGTGCGGTCCCGGCAGTACGCCGGGGCGGCGACGACGCTGGCTGCGGCCGCGGTCACCTTCGTCGCGTCCGTCTCCCTGGCTGTGGGTCTGCAACTGACTCCGGGCAAGGATTCCGGACCTTCCCCACATGTGCACAGCTCCACGCCTCCGGTGGCCGAGGCAGTGGCATCGGCGCCGGTTCCACCACCGGCGCGACCTGGTCCCGTGGCCACGCCGCAGCCCCCGACACAGCAGGAGCCCGTACGTCTCACCGCCGGTGAGCAGGTCGAAGAATCCCCGGCGGCGGGGCAACCAGGTGACGCCCTGCCCGAACCGGCGCCCACCAACGGACCGCTGCGACTGAGCAGGGTGCTCGAACACATCCCAGGCACCTATCCAGAGCCTGGGCGCCCCCCGGAGTAGTTGTCAGACGCTGCCACGCCGAAGCGCCGTGAAACTGACGGCTACCTCGTCGGCGACCCGCACCGATCCGACCAGCATCGAAAAGGGTTTGACGCCGAAATTCGACTGACGAACCGTGGATTCGGCTGTTAGCCGCAAGGAATCACCGAGATCATCGTTATGCAGGTCGACGGTGTGTGCGCGCGCCTTGCCCCGGATGTGCAGGGTTCCGTTCAGGCGGTACCCGTCCTGGGTTACCGCGATGTCGTCGGCAACGAAGCGGATCTCGGGAAAGCGGCTCGCGGACAGCGACTTCAGTGCATTCGAGCGCGCCAACGCTTTCTCCGGCGCGGATAAGCCCTTGACGCCGCCTTCGCCCCGCAACACCTGCAACGAATCCACTTCCG
>JAVROZ010000428.1:0-8406 GCA_032162485.1 Mycobacterium sp. | reverse complement strand
CTGGCCGGCCTTGTCGGCCCGTGGCTGTTGCATTCCGCGTTCGGGTCGGATTATCAGGCCAGTAGCGCGCTGCTGGCCTGGTTGACCGCCGCCGCCGTGTCAATAGCCCTTTTGACCCTCACCGGTGCGGCAGCAGTGGCCGCGGCGTTGCACCGGGCCTATTCGTTGGGCTGGGTCGGTGCCACGGCGGCGTCGGGCCTGCTGCTGCTGTTGCCCCTGGCGTTGGAGACCCGCACCGTGGTCGGTCTGCTGTGCGGTCCGTTGGTGGGCATCGGCGTCCATCTCTTCGCACTGGGGCGTGGCGTTAGCTGATCGCGAACCGTGCCGACGTGTAATTTTGGCTGGAAATGGGTTCTGAAGCGCTTTACTCCGATGTCTGGATCGTCGTCCCTTCCTTCAACGAAGCCACGGTCATCGGCGAGGTCATCTCCGAGCTGCGATCGGTATTCGACAACGTCGTGTGTGTGGACGACGGCAGCGCCGACGGCACCGGCGAGATCGCCCGGCAGGCCGGAGCGCACTTGGTGCGCCATCCGATAAATCTGGGCCAGGGCGCGGCCATCCAGACCGGCGTCGAATACGCCCGAAGCCAACCCGGTGCCAGGATGTTCGCCACCTTCGACGCCGACGGTCAGCACCGCGTGAAAGACGTCGCCGCGATGATCGACCGGCTCTCGGTGGGTGACGTCGACGTTGTCATTGGCACCCGGTTCGGTCGGCCGGATGGAAGCCGGCCACCGTTTCTCAAGCGAGTCGTGCTGCAGACGGCGGCGCGCCTGAGCCGGCGCGGCCGCCGGCTTGGCCTGACCGACACCAACAACGGATTGCGGGTGTTCAACAAAACCGTCGCCGATGGGATGAACATCACGATGAGCGGCATGAGCCACGCCACTGAGATCGTCATGATGATCGCCGAAAACCATTGGCGGGTGGTCGAGGAGCCGGTCGAGGTGCTCTACACCGACTACTCGAAGTCGAAGGGGCAGCCGCTGCTCAATGGCGTCAACATCATCTTCGACGGGTTTCTGCGCGGGAGGATAAGACGATGAACTGGATACAGGTGCTGTTGATCGGAGCGATCATCGCGCTGCTTTTCTTCCTCTTGCGGTCGCGCCGCAGTGCGCGGGCGCGCGCGTGGGTGAAGGTGGGCTACGTCCTGTTCGTGCTGCTCGGTGTCTATGCGGTGCTACGACCGGACGACACCACGGTTGTCGCGCACTGGTTCGGGGTCAATCGGGGCACCGACCTGATGCTCTACGCGCTGATCATGGCGTTCAGTTTCACCACGCTCAGCACTTACATGCGGTTCAAGGACCTGGAATTGCGCTACGCGCGCCTGGCGCGGGCGATCGCACTCGAGGGCGCACAGGTGCCCGAGCCTCGCTAGGCCGGATTGCTCGGGCCCGCAGCGCCCGACTACGCCGCGCTCGCGACCCTCGCTAGGCGCGCCTACTCGGAGTGCCTGTGCCGGAAGAACTCCACCGTGCGAAGCACCCCCTCTTCCAGGCCGACCTGCGGTCGCCAATCCAAAACCTCTGCCGCTGAAGCGATGTCGAGGCAGGACCGCTTCAGGTCACCAAGCCGCGGCGGGTAGAACTCCGGGTCATCGGGACCGCCGACAGCGGCGGCCACCGCCGAATGCAGTTGCCGGTCAGAGGTTTCCACGCCGGTACCGATGTTGAAACGTTGCCCGCCGCCCGCCTCACCGGAGGCCCGGACGAAGGCGTCGACCACGTCGTCGACGAACACGTAGTCGCGGGTGTTGGAGCCGTCGCCGAACACCTTGGTGGGTTTACCCTCCAACAGCGCCTGGGCGAAGATCGCCACCACGCCCGCCTCGCCGTGCGGGTCCTGGCGAGGGCCGTACACATTGGCCGGCGCGATGTGCGAGCAATCCAGGCCGTACAGGTGCCGGAAGGTGTTCAGGTAGATCTCGCCGGCCACCTTCCCTGCGGCGTAGGGCGAAGCAGGATCAGTCGGGTCGTCCTCACGCGTCGGGTAACGCGGCGGTACGCCGTAGATCGACCCGCCGGACGACGTGTACACGATTTTGCGCACCTGCGCGCGCCGGGCCGCTTCGGCCAGCCGAATGGTGCCGATCACGTTGACCGAGGCGTCGAATTGCGGCTCAGCCACTGACTTCCGGACGTCGATCTGGGCGGCCAGGTGAAACACCACCTCGGGCTGATGCTCGTGGAGGATGGCTTCGAGATCCGCGGTCACGATATCGGCCTCGACGAAGACGTGCTCCGGGTTGTCGGCCAGATGCTCGAGGTTGGTCGCGCGACCGGTCGCGAAGTTGTCCAGGCTCACGACCGGGTGGCCGTCGGCTAGGAGACGGTCGACTAGCGTCGATCCGATGAAACCGGCTGCCCCGGTGACCAGTGCGCGCACCGGCCCACCATACCGGCGGGTCGCTGCGGCTGCCGCAGTGCTGATCATCGTGCAGCTGGCGATCCGCGCGCACCTCGCGTTCAGCGGCTATTTCTACTGGGACGATCTGATTCTCATCGGCAGAGCCGGTACCCAGGGGCTGTTGTCGCCGTCGTATTTGTTCGACGACCACGACGGACACGTGATGCCCGGCGCCTTCCTGGTCGCCGGGGCGATCATCCGGCTTGCCCCGCTGGACTGGGTCGGCCCGGCGATCAGCCTGGTGGTATTGCAGCTGCTGGCCTCGCTATCGCTGTTACGCACCCTGCATGTGATCCTCGGCTGGCGTCCGGTGCTTGTTATCCCACTGACGTTTGCGCTGTTCACTCCGTTGGGTCTGCCGGGGTTCGCGTGGTGGGCCGCGGCGCTGAACTCACTGCCGATGCTGGCGGCGCTGGCCTGGGTGTGCGCCGATGCCGTGCTGCTGGTTCGCACCGGCAACCAGCGCTATGCGGTCACCGGCGTGTTGGTCTACCTAGGCGGTCTGCTGTTTTTCGAAAAGGCCGCGGTGATCCCGTTCGTCGCATTCGCGGTGGCCGCGCTGATCCGCTACGTCGGCGGTGACCAAAACGCACTGCGGACTGTGTGGCAGTCCGGCATCCGGTTGTGGACGGCGGCACTGGCCCTGACCGCCGGCTGGGTGGCGCTCTATCTGTTCGTCGTGAATCAGCGGCGATGGAGTTCAGATCTGGCGATGACGTGGGCGCTGCTGCGCCGTTCGATCACCCATGGCATCGTGCCGGGCCTGGCCGGTGGGCCGTGGGACTGGGCGCGCTGGGCGCCGTCCTCCCCCTGGGCCACCCCACCATTGCCGGTGATGGTGCTGGGGTGGCTGGTTCTGGCTGGGGCGCTTACGGTTTCACTCATCCGCAAGCAGCGCATCGGACCGGTGTGGCTGACCGCGGCCGGCTATGCCGTCGCGTGCCAAGTGCCGATCTACCTGATGCGGTCTTCGCGGTTCACCGCTCTCGAGCTGGCGCAGACGCTGCGTTATTTCCCTGACCTGGTGGTCGTATTGGCGCTGCTGACTGCGATCGCTTTCACGGCGCCCAACCGGCCGTCGTCTAGCTGGCTGGACGCTTCGCCAGCACGCGCCGCAACGATCATCGGCGTGGCGACGCTGTTCCTGGCCAGCAGCCTGCACTCAACGTCGACGTTCCTGACATCGTGGCGCGACAACCCCGCCGAGCCATACCTGATGAACGCTCGCGTGAGTCTGGCAGCCGCGGATAAGACGGCGCCGCTGCTGGATCAGGAGGTCGACCCGTTGGTACTGCAGCGGGTCACATGGCCGGAGAACCTAGCCAGCCACATGTTCGCCCTGCTGCAGGATCGTCCCGAATTCGCCAAGACGACAACACAATTGAGGATGTTAACCAGCAAAGGCCGACTGGTCGAAGCCAGAGTCACGTGGGTCCGGACCATCGCCCCGGGTCCCGTCCCGCACTGCGGCTACTTCGTTCAACCCGACCAGCCGGCGCGCCTGGCCCTGGACGGACCGTTACTGCCGGCCGACTGGACCGTCGAACTCAATTACCTGGCCAACCTCGACGGCTCGATGATGCTCTCCCTGTCTGATGGCCCGGAGGTGAAGGTTCCGGTGCATCCGGGGCTCAACCGGGTCTTCGCCCGGCTACCGGGGGCAGGGGATGCGATCACGGTGCGGGCCACCACCACCGCACTCGCGCTATGCCTCGCGTCGGGTCCGGTGGGGTTTCTGGCGCCGCGCTAACCGGTTCATACAAAGGGTAGTTATTCCGGTCGGAGCGGATAAGCTGCTAGTCGTCGGTTCTCTACGGGCGGGGGAGCAACTGTGTCCTACTTGACGGCGGCCCCGGAGTATTTAGCTTCGGCAGCAACGGATTTGGCGGGAATTGGAGTGTCGCTGAACGCGGCGAACCTGGCCGCAGCGTTTCCCACCTCCGCGGTGTTGGCCGCGGCCGAAGATGATGTGTCGACTGCGATCGCGGCACTCTTCGCCGGTCATGCCCAGCAATACCAGGCGCTCAGCGCCCAGGCCGAGGCGTTCCACCAGCGGTTTGTGCAGTTGATGACGGGGGGCGCGGGGCAGTATGCCGCCGCCGAGTCGATCAACGCAGGCCCGCTGCAACCGGTGCTCGACCTGATCAACGCGCCCACTCAGGCGCTGTTGGGGCGTCCGCTGATCGGCGATGGGTCCAACGGGGCTGCGCCGGGGCAAGCCGGCGGGGCCGGTGGGTTGCTGATCGGTAACGGGGGCAATGGCGCGGCCGGGTTGGCGGGGCAAGCCGGTGGGGCCGGCGGCGACGCAGGGTTGATTGGCAATGGCGGGAGTGGCGGGGCAGGTGGCACCGGCCTGACCGGCAGCGTGTCGGGTGTCGGCGGGGCCGGCGGCCACGGCGGGGGGTTGTTCGGCAACGGCGGAACCGGCGGCGCCGGCGGGCATGCGGATGTTAACGCGACCGTTCCCGGCGGCAACGCCGGTAACGGTGGTGCCGCCGGGCTGTGGGGCGCCGGTGGCGCTGGGGGTGCTGGCGGTACCGGCGGCGCGGGGGTAGCAGCTGGCGGCGCGGGCGGCAATGGCGGCGCAGGCGGGCAAGGGGGATTGCTGAACGGCGACGGCGGCCACGGAGGGGCCGGCGGTGACGCCCTGCGCGCTGCCAATGGCGGCCGCGGGGGCGACGGTGGCAGCGCCACCCTATTCGGTACCGGCGGCGGCGCCGGAAATGGTGGCGGCGGACCGACGACTGGCACCACCGGCTCTAGCGGTGGCGGCGGAACAGGCGGCAATGGCGGGCTGCTGATGGGGTCCGGCGGGGCCGGGGGAGCCGGGGGAAACGGCCCGTTTTCAAGTAGCTTTGCGGCAGGCGACCCAGGAGGAATCGGCGGCGCCGGCGGCAATGCGGGCCTGCTATACGGAAACGGCGGAAACGGCGGCCATGGCGGCTCCGGTGGCGGCGCCGGCCCCGGCGGGTTCGCCGGGACCGGTGGTGTGGGCGGAGCTGGGGGCGCGGCCGCCAGGCTGATCGGCAATGGCGGCAGTGGCGGGGACGGCGGTAACGCTGGCAGCGGCAACAGCCAGACCGGCGGTGCCGGAGGCGCCGGAGCCAACGGCGGCATGCTGTACGGCAGTGGCGGCAACGGCGGCAACGCGGGTAGCGGCACGTCTCCGGTCAACGGCGGCAAAGGCGGCAACGCCATCTTCATCGGCAACGGCGGCAACGGCGGCAACGGCAGCGGCATCGGCGGGAAGGGCGGCGCCGCGGGATCAGCCGGACCGCTCGGCCAACCCGGGGTGAACGGGTCGCCGTAGCTGGTGGCGCTTGCTAGGCAGGGCGGGTCCCGGGTCGGCATTTACCGTCCGCGACAGTTCTGTGCGCGAATGGGCGGAGCTTCTGGTGGAGTCAGCCGTCGAGCGTGCCGCTAGCTTCACGCTCGACCCCGGCTGTGCGTCTGGCTTCGCGCTCGGCGGGACGAAATGTGCCGTGACGCGAAAATTGGAGCCGCCTGGGAGAATCGAACTCCCGACCTATTCATTACGAGTGAATCGCTCTACCGACTGAGCTAAGGCGGCGGTGCCTCCCGCGGGCGGCACGAGTCTACGGCAGGCGGCCCGCCCCGCCCAAGTCAGCGCAATTCCTGACCGAAGGTGGCGACCATGGCGTCGACCGCGAACTTGGGTTTGACGTTGATCGCCAGCGCTTCGCGGCATTCCAGGACTGCCTCGATGCAGCGCAGCAGCCGCTCGGGGCTGGCGTGGCCGGCCAGCGCGCTGACCCGATCGGCCATGTCCGGGTGGTTGGCGCGAACCTGACCCGCATTCGCCGAGACCAGCAGCGCGTCCCGGAAGTAGGTGGCCAGATCGATCAGTGCCCGGTCGAGCGCGTCGCGCGAGGCCCGGGTATGACGGGACTTCTGCCGTCGCTCCAGGTCCTTGATCGCCCCCGCGGAGCCCCGCATTGCGCCCCCGGCCCCTTTACCCGTGCCGCCCGCTCCCAAGGCCGTGCGCAGCTCCTCGGTCTCGACCTCGGCGCGCCCGACGGTCAACGCCACCGCCTCGGCTTCGGCAGCGGCGACCAACTCCTCGCCGGCGGCGAATGCCCGCGCCGGCCGCGCGGCATCGCGGACCAGCTCCAGCGCCTGCTCCCGCCGCCGCCGCGCGTCCGGGTCGGTAGCCAGTCGGCGCGCGCGACCAACATGGCCGCCGCTGACTGAGGCCGCCCAACTCGCCGTGTCGGCGTCCAGTCCGTCGCCATCGATCAGCACCTGCGCAATCGCGTCGGTGGGCGGAGTCACCAGCGCCACGTGCCGGCACCGGGAGCGCAGCGTAATCGCGATGTCCTCGGGGTCCACCGAGGGGGCACACAGCAGAAAAACCGTCGACGGCGGCGGCTCCTCAACCACTTTCAGCAGGGCGTTCGCGGCGCCTTCGGTCAACCGGTCGGCGTCCTCGATGACTACGATCTGGTGCCGGCCGGTACTGGGCCGGCGCGACGCGATCTGCACGATGCCCCGCATCTCGTCCACACCGATGGAAAGGCCCTCGGGAATCACTCGCCGAACGTCGGCGTGGGTGCCCGCCATCGTCGTCGTACAGGCCCGGCAGCTCCCGCAGCCGGGGCCCTCGTCGGATATGCACTGCAGCGCCGCCGCGAAGCACAATGCGGCCACCGAACGTCCAGAACCAGGCGGCCCGGTTATCAGCCACGCATGTGTCATACTCCCGCCGCCCGGCGAGCTGTGAGAGGAATCACCGCGCGCGGACCAGGCGGCGGCCAGCAGCTCGGTCTCCACCGCGTCCTGGCCCACCAGCCGCGTAAACACGCCCGTCATCATGGGCAACAGTAGTGAGCGCCTGCGACAGATACCGATCAGCGTCCGTTTCGCGACAATTCCGTGATCTTTACCCATCTTTCGCCCATGTCGGACGACCTGCCGGAGCGCTTGAAAGTTTCCGGCGAGTCCCCGCTGCCGGATACGGTAGGTGCGTGACCACGGCAGCAACACTCCCTAGGCGAATCAATGCATTCGTCCGGTGGGTGGTGCGTACCCCGTGGCCCGTGTTCTCGCTGAGCATGCTGCAGGCCGACATCATCGGCGGGCTGTTCGTGCTGGGCTTTCTGCGTTACGGGCTGCCGCCGCATGACCGCATCGAGCTGCAGGACCTCCCGGAACTCAACGTGGTCGTCTTCATCGCGTCGGTGATTTTCCTGTTCCTCGCGGGGTTCGCCTGGAACCTCAAACTGTTGGTGCCGGTTTTCCGATGGCAGCGCCGCGACAACCTGCTCATCGAAGCCGATCCGTCCACCACCGAACTGGCCCGCACCCGTGCGCTGCGGATGCCGTTCTACCGCACGTTGATCAGCGCGGGCGCCTGGGCGCTGGGCAGCGCGGTGTTCATCGTCGCCAGCTGGTCGGTGGCCCGCCACGCTGTGCCGGTCGTGATCGTCGCCAACGCTCTGGGCGCCACCGCTACCGGGATCATCGGTTATCTGCAGTCCGAACGGGTCCTGCGGCCGGTGGCCGTCGCCGCACTGCGTAGCGGTGTGCCGGAGAACGTACGGGCACCCGGCGTCATTCTGCGTTTGATGCTCACCTGGGTGCTGTCGACGGCTGTGCCCCTGGTGGCCATCATCCTGGCCGTGGTTTCGGACAAGATTTCCCTGCTGCACGCCTCGGCGGAAAGCCTGTTCAATCCCGTCTTGCTGCTGGCGCTGGCCGCGCTGGCCATCGGGGCGGCCAGCACGCTGCTGGTGTCGATGTCGATCGCCGACCCGTTGCGTCAGCTGCGCTGGGCGCTGTCGGAGGTGCAGCGCGGTAACTACAACGCGCACATGCAGATCTACGACGCCAGCGAGCTGGGCCTGCTGCAGGCCGGCTTCAACGACATGGTCCGCGACCTCGCGGAGCGGCAGCGGTTGCGTGATCTGTTCGGCCGTTACGTCGGCGAGGATGTCGCCAGGCGGGCGCTGGAGCGGGGAACCGAACTCGGTG
>JAVROZ010000427.1:0-11425 GCA_032162485.1 Mycobacterium sp. | reverse complement strand
ATTCTGCTTCGGTCGCCAAGACTTGGTCGACAGCCGGGACAGCGCTCCTGACACCGCTGCGCCCGCCGAGAGCTAGTTGTCGGTGGTCGCAGCTACGGTGTACTCATCTTGACTAGAAAAGCATTGGGCGGCAGCGTATCTCGTGGTTCGGTCGGCAGCCCGGCCGAGGTGGAACCGATTGCGCGGGTGCTGCCGATGTTGTCGGTGCCGCACCTGGATCGTGAGTTCGACTACCTGGTGTCGCCCGAGCAGTCCGACGACGCCCAGCCGGGCGTGCGGGTGCGGGTGCGCTTCCATGGCCGGTTGGTCGACGGATTTGTGCTGGAGCGGCGTAATGACACCGATCACCAGGGCAAGCTCGGCTGGCTCGATCGGGTCGTGTCAGCCGAACCGGTGCTCACGCCGGAAATTCGCAGGTTGGTAGAAGCCGTAGCAGCGCGCTACGCCGGCACCCGGCCCGACGTGCTGCGCCTGGCAGTGCCAGCCCGGCACGCTCGGGTGGAGAAGGAACCGGCCCGGCAGGCCGGCGGGATCCCGATTCTGCCGGTGGTGGAGCCCGTCGACCCGTCGGGCTGGGAGGCCTACGGCCGCGGCGGCCAGTTCCTGTCCGCGCTGGCGGAGTCGCGTGCCGCCCGGGCCGTGTGGCAGGTGCTGCCGGGGGAGAAGTGGGCGGACCGATTCGCCGAGGCCGCCGCGCAGACTGTTGCGGCCGGACACTCGGCGCTGGCAATCGTGCCCGATCAGCGCGATCTCGATGCGTTGCATCAGGCGGCGGTGACCCGGATCGACGAAGGCTGCGTGGTGGCACTGTCGGCCGGGCTCGGGCCCGCGGCACGCTACCGGCGGTGGCTGGCCGCGCTCCGGGGTAGCGCCCGGGTGGTGATCGGAACCCGCAGCGCGGTATTCGCGCCGGTGAGCGACCTGGGTCTGGTGATGGTGTGGTCCGACGCCGATGACAGCCTGGCCGAGCCGCGGGCACCGTATCCGCACGCCCGGGAGGTGGCGATGCTGCGTGCGCACCAGGCGCGCTGCGCAGCGCTCATCGGCGGCTACGCCCGCACCGCCGAAGCCCAGGCGCTGGTGCGCAGCGGGTGGGCGCACGACGTTGTCGCGCCCCGACCGGTGGTGCGTACCCGCACACCCCGGGTGGTCGCCCTCGACGACAGTGGATACGCCGACGAACGCGACCCGGCGGCGCGTACCGCGCGACTGCCGTCGATTGCGCTGCGCACCGTCCGAGTCTCACTCGAAGCCGGAGCGCCGGTGCTGGTCCAGGTGCCGCGGCGTGGGTATGTGCCCTCGCTGGCCTGTGGTCGCTGCCGCGCGATAGCGCGCTGCCGGCACTGCACCGGCCCACTGTCGCTCCTGGAGCGTGGTGGTGGTGCGGTATGTCGTTGGTGTAGCCGGGTCGACCCGGCGCTGCGGTGCGCCCGCTGTGGATCGGATGCCGTGCGAGCGGTGGTCGTGGGGGCCCGTCGTACCGCAGAAGAGCTCGGCCGGTCGTTCCCGGGAACGCCGGTAATCACCTCGGCAGGTGATTCCGTCGTGTCGGACGTTCCCGCGCAGCCCGCGCTGGTGGTCGCTACGCCAGGGGCCGAACCGTACGCTTCGGACGGCTACGGGGCAGCGCTGTTACTGGACACCTGGGCGCTGCTGGGCCGCCAGGACCTGCGCGCGGCCGAGGACGCCCTGTGGCGGTGGATGAGCGCGGCCGCGCTCGTGCGGGCTCGGGGTGACGGCGGCGTAGTCACCGTGGTCGCCGAATCCTCGCTTCCGACAGTGCAATCGCTGATCCGGTGGGACCCGGTCGGGCACGCCGACGCCGAGCTCTCCGCCCGCGCCGAAGTCGGCCTGCCGCCGAGTACACACATCGCCGCCATCGATGGCAGCGCCGAAGCGGTCAACGCGCTGCTGGACGAGGCGCGGTTGCCCGGCGACGCCGAACTGCTCGGTCCGGTGGATCTGCCGCCGGGCGCGCGTCGGCCCGCGGGCACCCCGGCCGACGTATCCATCATCCGGATGTTGTTGCGGGTTTCTCGCGAGGAGGGCCTCGCGCTGAGCGCGGCGCTGCGCGGGGCGGTCGGCGTGCTCAGCGCCCGGCAGACTCATGCGCCGGTCCGAGTGCAGATCGACCCGCTGCATATCGGTTGATGCTGGCTCCGTCTCCACGGCCTAGTACAAACTGTGCTGACGAATACTGTAAACATTAGAAACATTCCATATACTGCAGCTAAGTAACCGGCAGGGGGGCACCGATGACCACTGAGAACACAGCGACTGCTGAAGAGTCGCTCGACGTGATCACCGATTCGTTGTTGACGGCGT
The DNA here is from genome assembly GCA_032162485.1 of Mycobacterium sp. Taxonomy (GTDB): domain Bacteria; phylum Actinomycetota; class Actinomycetes; order Mycobacteriales; family Mycobacteriaceae; genus Mycobacterium. The sequence continues at coordinate 9,100 of JAVROZ010000427.1, read as the reverse complement.
CTCGATTGCTGGTGGCAATCTCGGCTCATTCAATCGCGCAGGTCGACGACACCATCACCTTCCCGCAGTTGCGCACGCTGGTGATCCTGTCCAATCGCGGCCCGGTTAACCTCGCCACCCTGGCGACTCTGCTGGGTGTGCAGCCGTCGGCGACCGGCCGGATGGTCGATCGGCTGGTCAGCGCCGGAATGATCGACCGTCTCCCGCACCCGACTTCCCGGCGCGAGCTGCTCGCCGCACTGACCAAACGGGGACGCGAGGTCGTCGCGAAGGTGACGGCAAACCGGCGCGCCGAAATCGCTCGCATCGTCGAACAGATGCCGGTGGCCGAGCGTCACGGCCTGGTGCGTGCGCTCACCGCGTTCACCGCCGCCGGCGGCGAGCCGGACGCGCACGTCGACATCGACCAGCTGTAGCGCCGAGCCTTACGCTCAGCCCTTCTCGCAGGTGAGCGGTAGGTACTCCCATTCCATGACGCCGCCGACCAGATATTCGTCGGCGAGTTCGATGAGTTGCGTGTCGAGCTCAGGCAGCTGTGAACGTGCCGGCGCGGTTGGGCGCCACGGGTTGGAGGCCGGGGTTTCTAGACTGTCCCGGTGCGCCTCGTCTTCGCCGGGACCCCTGAACCCGCGCTACCCGCTCTGCGTCGCCTGATCGAATCGCCCCGCCACGACGTCATCGCGGTCCTGACCAGGCCCGACGCGGCGTCTGGCCGGCGGGGCAAGCCGGAGCCGTCGCCGGTGGCTCGGGAGGCGCTCGATCGTGGCATTCCTGTCCTGCGTCCGTCCAAGCCGAATTCGGCCGACTTCGTCGCAGAATTGTCGGAGTTGGCGCCGCAATGTTGCGCGGTGGTGGCTTACGGGGCACTGCTCGGCGACGGGCTGCTTGCGGTTCCTCCGTACGGCTGGGTCAACCTGCACTTCTCGCTATTGCCCGCCTGGCGTGGCGCTGCACCGGTACAGGCCGCGATTGCGGCAGGGGACACGATCACCGGAGCCACCACATTTCAAATAGAACCGAGCCTGGATTCCGGGCCCGTCTACGGTCTCGTCACCGAGACCATTCGGGCGACCGACACCGCGGGCGATCTGCTGGACCGACTTGCGATCTCCGGGGCCGCGCTGCTGTCGACAACGTTGGACGGCATCGCCGACCACACGCTGACGCCGCGCCCGCAACCTGCTGACGGGGTCAGCTTGGCGCCGAAGATCACCGTAGAGCAGGCCCGGGTGCGCTGGGATCTGCCCGCGCAGTTGGTCGAGCGGCGGATCCGGGCCGTCACGCCAAATCCGGGTGCCTGGACGCTCATCGGCGATCTGCGCGTCAAAGTCGGCCCGGTGCAACTTGATTCGGAATCTCCGGCATCCTTGCCGCCCGGTGCAATTCGGGTGGACCGCAAGAGCGTGTGGGTCGGCACCGCGTCAGAACCAGTGCGGTTAGGGCAGATTCAGCCGCCCGGCAAGAAACCTATGAACGCTGCCGACTGGGCGCGCGGCGCCCGGCTCGACCCCACGATTCAGGCGTCATGAGCCCAGGTCAGGACAAGCCCTACCGAAACCGGCCGGACCGCAAACCGGCGCGGCCGCAGAATCGAGCCCAGGCGCCCCGCCGCAAGCCCCTGGATCCCGCGCGCCGCGCCGCGTTCGACGTGCTGCGGGCGGTCAGCGAGCGCAGTGCCTACGCGAACCTGGTGCTGCCCGCGCTGCTGCGTGAACGGGGTATCACCGGTCGCGACGCGGCGTTCGCCACCGAGCTGACCTACGGGACCTGCCGGGCCCGGGGCCTGCTCGACGCAGTCATCGGTGCGGCGGCCGGGCGGGCACCGGACGCGATCGATCCGGTTCTGCTCGACCTGCTTCGCCTGGGCAGCTATCAGCTGCTGCGTACCCGCGTGGATGCGCACGCCGCGGTGTCGACGACGGTCGACCAGGCCGGAATCGAATTCGATTCGGCGCGAGCAGGTTTCGTCAACGGTGTGTTGCGAACCATCGCCGGCCGAGACGAGAAATCGTGGGTCGATGAACTGGCCCCGCGCAACGACCCGGTCGGGCACGCGGCGTTCGTGCACGCACATCCGCGATGGATCGCGCAGGCCTTCGCCGATGCGCTGGGCGCGCAGGCCGGAGAACTAGACGCCGCGCTGTCCAGTGACGACGAACGGCCACAGGTGCATCTGGCGGCCCGGCCCGGGGTGCTCAGCGCCGCCGAGTTGGCCGAGGAGGTCGCCGGCACGGTAGGCCGGTTTTCGCCCTACGCGGTGTACCTGGCCGGTGGTGACCCTGGACAGCTGGCCCCGATCCGCGACCGCCGGGCGCTGGTTCAAGACGAGGGCAGCCAATTGGTGGCGCGCGCGTTGACGCTCGCTCCCGTCGACGGTGATGCCGGTCGGTGGCTGGATCTGTGCGCGGGCCCGGGCGGCAAAACCGCACTGCTGGCGGCCCTCGGCGTGCCATCCGGGGCCCGGGTGACCGCGGTGGAACCGTCCTCGCATCGCGCAGACCTGGTGCTGGAAAACATCCGAGGGCTGCCGGTTGAGGTGGTACGGGTCGACGGACGGCACTCGGATCTCGAACCGGGCTTCGACCGGGTGTTGGTCGACGTGCCCTGCACCGGGCTGGGAGCGCTGCGCCGGCGGCCGGAGGCCCGCTGGCGGCGTCAGCCCTCCGACGTGCCCGCCCTGGCCAAGCTGCAGCGCGAACTGCTGGGCGCCGCGATCTCGTTGACCCGACCCGGCGGGCTGGTGCTGTATGCGACCTGCTCGCCGCACTTGGCCGAGACGGTGGGCGTGGTCGGCGACGCACTGCGCCGCCAGCCGGTGGAAGCGCTCGATGCCCGACCGCTGTTCGAGCCCCTTACCGAAGGCCTGGGCGACGGTCCCTACGTACAGTTGTGGCCCCACCGACACGGCACCGACGCTATGTTCGCAGCCGTGCTGCGTCGGCTTCCCAAACATCAGTAGTGTGTCGCTCATGTCTGGTACGGGGGGGCCGCTGATAGCGCCGTCTATCCTGGCAGCCGACTTCGCTCGGCTGGCCGATGAAGCCGCCGCGGTGCATGGCGCCGACTGGCTGCACGTCGATGTGATGGACGGCCATTTCGTGCCGAACCTGACCATTGGCCTACCGGTGGTGGAGAGCCTGTTGGCGGCCAGCCGCATCCCGATGGATTGCCATCTGATGATCGAGGACCCGGACCGCTGGGCGCCGCCGTACGCCGAAGCCGGCGCCTACAACGTCACCTTTCACGCCGAGGCCACCGACAATCCGGTCGGGGTGGCCCGCGACATCCGGGCCGCGGGATCCAAGGCCGGAATCAGCGTCAAGCCCAAGACGCGGCTGGAGCCCTACCTGGAAATCCTGCCGCAGTTCGACACGCTGCTCATCATGTCCGTCGAACCCGGTTTCGGTGGCCAGAGCTTCATTCCGGACGTGCTGAGCAAGGTGCGCACGGTCCGCAACATGATCGATGCGGGGGAGCTGCGGATCCTGGTCGAGATTGACGGCGGGATCAACGAGGACAACATCGAACAGGCCGCCGAAGCCGGTGTCGACTGTTTCGTCGCGGGATCGGCCGTCTACGGTGCCGACGATCCGGCCGCCGCCGTCGAAGCCTTGAGGCGGCAGGCCGCCGCGGTGTCGCCCCATCTGGGCCGGGTGAGCGGGTCATGAGCAGCGTCGAGCAAGTCAAGAGCATCGAAGAGGCCATGCGCCTCGCCATTGAGCACTCCTACCAGGTCAAGGGCACCACGTATCCGAACCCGCCGGTCGGGGCCGTGATTGTGGACCAAGAGGGCCGGGTTGTCGGCGTCGGTGCCACCCAACCGGCCGGCGGCGATCACGCCGAGGTCATCGCGCTGCGCCGGGCGGGCGGTTTGGCCGCCGGCGGTATCGCTGTGGTCACCATGGAGCCCTGCAACCACTTCGGCAAGACTCCGCCGTGTGTGAACGCGCTCATCGAAGCCAGAGTGGGCACCGTGATCTATGGCGTCACCGATCCGAATGGCATCGCGGGCGGCGGTGCGGGCCGACTGTCGGCCGCAGGCGTGCAGGTGCAAGCGGGCGTGATGGCCGATCACGTCGCCGCCGGTCCGTTGCGGGAGTGGCTGCACAAGCAGCGCGCCGGGCTCCCACATGTGACGTGGAAGTACGCGACCAGCATCGACGGCCGCAGCGCCGCCGCGGACGGCTCCAGTCAGTGGATCTCCAGTGAGGCAGCCCGCGCAGACCTGCACCGTCGCCGCGCCCTCGCCGACGCGATCATCGTCGGTACCGGTACCGTCCTCGCCGACGACCCGGCCCTGACTGCCCGGCTGCCGGACGGATCGCTGGCTCCGCAGCAACCGCTGCGCGTGGTGGTCGGCAAGCGTGAAATTCCGTCGGAAGCCAAGGTGCTCAACGACGATTCGCGCACCATGGTGAGTCCCACCAACGATCCCGTGGAAGTGCTCCGGGCATTGTCGGACCGCACCGACGTGCTGCTGGAAGGCGGCCCGACGCTCGCCGGTGCCTTCCTCCGGGTTGGCGCGATCAACCGGATCCTGGCCTACGTCGCGCCAATTCTGCTGGGCGGTCCGGTGACTGCGGTCGGCGACCTCGGGGTGTCCAGCATGTCGCAGGCGCTGCGCTGGCAGTTCGATAGCGTGGAGCAGGTCGGACCAGACCTGCTGCTCAGCCTGGTGGCTCGCTGACGGCTGGCGCCTGAGCCTCCACCACTGGCTGTTCGGGGAGCTCCGCTGGTTCCTCATCCGCGTGCTCGCTTCGGCCGCTGATCAATAGCCCCAGCAAGGCTCCCACCACACAGATAACCACGGTGGCCTTGAAGATGTCGCCGTACATCTGGGCAAATGCTTGCAGGTACATGTGCCCCTGGGCGAGCACACGTTCCAGCACGCCGGCGTCGGGCGGGATAGCGGCGGACAAGCCTGCCAAGATCTGGTTGAAGCGGTAGAGGCCCCAGGCGCTCAGCGCTGCCACGCCGATCAACATGCCGGTCATCCGGGCCACCACAACCGATGCCGAGGCAATGCCGTGTTGTGCAGCAGGGACTACCCGCAGGGCGGCCGACGACAACGGGCCGATCACCAGTCCGAGTCCGATACCGGCGACGAGCAGGTCCGTGTGCACCGCCGGCACCGAGAAGAGTCCGAGGATGCTGTGTCTACGGTCCATCAGATCGGCTCGCCAGTAGGAGATCAGCCAATAGCCGCCGGCGGCGATGAGCATTCCGACGAACACGACCCCCCGGTCACCCAGCCTGGTGGCGATCCAGCCTCCGGTTACCGCGCCAATAGGTAGGGCAATCAGGAACCACAACAGCAGGCCGGCCGCCTGGTTCTGGCTCATTTGCAGCACGCCCTGCCCGAACAGCTCCACATTGACCAGCGTCACCATCAGTGCTGCACCGGCGCAGACGGATGTGCCCAGTGCGGAGAGGAACGGACGGAAGTGCACACCGGCCGGTTCGATCAGTCGGGTGCGCGCGAAACGCTCCCAGACGAAGAACGCCGCCGCGGCGCCCACCGCCCCGATCACCAGGGGCAAGCCGTAGCTCGGCAGCACTTGTTTGCCGTCGGGGCTCGGGTTGTACAGCCCGATCACCGCGAGACCCAACGCCGCCGCGAGGAGCAATCCACCGGTCAGGTCGATCTTCTCGGCTTTGATACTGCGGTCGTGGGACGGCAGGCTGAAGTGGATCATCAGCATGGCGAGCAGCGTCAACGGGACGTTGATCCAGAACACGTCACGCCAGTCGTGGAACAACCACACGATGAAGATTCCGTAGAGCGGACCCAGCACGCTGCCGAGTTCCTGCGCGGCCCCGATGCCGCCGAGCACGCCGGCACGATTGCGCTGGGCCCACAGGTCCGCGCCCAGCGCCAGAGTGACAGGCAGCAACGCACCGCTGGCGATGCCCTGAATGGTGCGGCCGGCGATCAGTACGTGGAATGCCCTATTGGGGTCTGGGGCGAGGAGGATGTAGTCGCCCATCTCCAGGTTCCAGGCACCTATCTGGACAGAGAGCGCGGTCACCACCGAACCGACGATGAACATGATCAGGCTGGCCTGCAGCACGAACTTCCGGCCGAACCGGTCAGAGGCCCTGCCCAGCAACGGCATCGCGGCGATGTAGCCCAGCAGGTACATCGTGATGATCCAGGTGATCCTTTGCAGCTGGTTCACCGGGATGCCGACGCTGTTCATGATGTCGCGCATGACGGTGACCACGACATAGGTGTCCAGGGCCCCTAGCAATACCGCTAGGCTGCCCGCGCTGATTGCGACTCGACGTCCTGCCTGCATGATCGTCAGCTCACCGGGGGCTTGCTGACCGGCACCTGCTGGCCCCAGTTCGACAAGGTCATCTGGACCGAATTGCCTGCGCCGCGTTCCAACTGCACCTGCACCAGTTGGTGATCGCCGGTCTCCTGAACCCAGATCTTGGCCGGCACCGCATCGGATGCACTGAATGGCGGCGCAATCGCATTCACCGCTTGGGCGGTGACCTTTCCACTGATGCGGATGGTGCTCTGTCCGTTGATGGTGTCCCGCCCTTCAGCCTTGGGTTCGGTGAAATTCGCCAATATGTTGGCCAGGCCGTTGTCCGGGCTCAGGATCTGTGACGGGTCGTAGACGTCGGCGGCCTTGCCGAAATCGCTCCACTTGTTCGGCGTGAGCGTGGCGTACAGGATCCCGTCGAATACTACGAAGTCGGCGTCGATGTCAGACCCGGCGAAGGTGAGCTTGACGTTTCCCTTCGCCGCCGTGGGATTGGTGGCGAGGTCGCCGGTCAGTGTCTTGATGGACAGGCCCGGGATCTTGCCGTTCACGGTGAGCACGATGTGGGCGCTTTTGACGGCCTTGGTGGCCTCGGTGGCCTGCTTGACCAAGGTCGTCGCGTCGGGCAGTGGCCCGCCGCTGCTCTTCTTGCTGATCGAGCAGCCGGCGACGAGCGTAGTCGCGACGCTCAGCGCGGCTAGGACAGCGAAAAGACGGCGGCGTTTTTGCATACCCTGCATCGTAGAGGGTGCCCCGGACTCGGCCTGGGAGCCAGGCGGGTGCAAGTGTCGGTCGATAGTCATTAACCTGGTGCGATGTTCACCGGAATTGTCGAGGAACTCGGAGAGGTGACTGCCCGGGACCCCTTGGCCGAAGCCGCGCGACTAATCATTCGCGGTCCCGTCGTCACCTCCGACGCCGGCCACGGCGATTCGATCGCCGTCAACGGAGTGTGCCTGACAGTGGTTGAGGTGCTGCCCGACGGCCAGTTCAGCGCCGATGTGATGGCCGAGACGCTGGACCGGTCCAACCTGGGCGAATTGCGGCCCGGCAGCCGAGTGAACCTGGAGCGCGCGGCGGCACTCAACAGCAGACTCGGCGGCCACATCGTGCAGGGGCATGTCGACGGCACCGGCGAAATCGTCGCCCGCACGCCGTCCGAACACTGGGAAGTGGTGCGGGTCCAGATGCCCGCCACCATCGCCCGCTACGTCGTGGAAAAGGGTTCGATCACCGTTGACGGGATATCGCTGACCGTCTCTGGGCTGGGTGCCGAACCTCGGGACTGGTTCGAGGTTTCGCTCATTCCGACCACCCGTGAGCTGACGACGCTGGGCTCTGCCCCGGTGGGTACCGAGGTCAACCTCGAGGTGGACGTGATCGCCAAATATGTTGAGCGGCTGCTACAGCAGAAAGACAGATCCACCGGCAACTGAGCCCATTTTGGTGGCACGAGTTATCGGAGTCGTTGTGAGTCCGCACTGAGTTCGCTTCGAAGCTCGGTAGGGCGAGCTCGTTGTTAAATTCTTGCGTTGGGCGTGCCCTGCCGGTCTCAGGCCAGCGAAGCAACCGGACCAGGAGCTTCCTGCTGCCGATACCGGCCGAGAAGCCATCGCAATAATTGCGGTCACGCGGTGGTTCATACTGGGTGAAGTTGGCCGCTCAAATAGCAAGGTGACATCGATGACGAGGTTGGACTCCGTCGAGAGGGCGGTTGCCGACATTGCGGCGGGCAAGGCCGTCGTCGTCATCGACGACGAGGAACGTGAAAACGAGGGCGATCTGATCTTCGCGGCCGAAATGGCGACGCCGGAGCTGGTCGCCTTCATGGTCCGCTACACCTCGGGATACCTGTGTGTACCGTTGTCCGGCGAAATCTGCGACCGGTTGGGCCTGTTGCCCATGTATGCGGTGAACCAGGACAAGCACGGCACCGCCTACACGGTGACCGTTGATGCGAGAATCGGTGTGGGGACTGGTATTTCGGCCTCGGACCGAGCTACCACGATGCGGCTGCTGGCCGACCCGGCAAGTATCGCCGGGGATTTCACCCGCCCAGGTCACGTTGTTCCGTTGCGGGCGAAGGACGGCGGTGTGTTGCGGCGCCCCGGTCACACCGAGGCCGCCGTCGACCTGGCCCGGATGGCGGGACTGCAACCCGCGGGGGCGATCTGCGAGATTGTCAGCCAAAAGGATGAGGGCTCGATGGCCCAGACCGACGAGTTGCGAGTCTTCGCCGACGAACATGGCCTTGCGCTGATCACCATCGCCGACCTGATCGAGTGGCGCCGCAAGCACGAGAAGCACATTCAGCGCATCGCTGAGGCCCGGATCCCGACTCGACACGGTGAGTTCCGGGCGATCGGCTATGCCAGCATCTATGAGGACGTCGAACACGTGGCGTTGGTCCGTGGTGATATCGCCGGGCCCACCGCTGACGGCGATGACGTGCTGGTCCGTGTGCACTCCGAGTGCCTGACCGGCGATGTGTTCGGGTCGCGTCGCTGCGACTGTGGGCCCCAGTTGGACGCCGCCATGGCATTGGTCGCCCGTGAAGGACGCGGAGTGGTGCTGTACATGCGCGGACACGAAGGTCGCGGCATCGGCCTGATGCACAAACTGCAGGCGTATCAACTGCAGGACGCCGGCGAAGACACCGTGGACGCCAACCTCAAACTCGGATTGCCTGCCGACGCCAGGGATTACGGCATCGGTGCCCAAATTCTCGTGGACCTCGGAGTTCGTTCCATGCGGCTGTTGACGAACAATCCGGCCAAACGGGTCGGGCTGGACGGATACGGGTTGCACATCATCGAGCGGGTGGC
>JAVROZ010000426.1:0-3379 GCA_032162485.1 Mycobacterium sp. | reverse complement strand
CATCTGCGCACATCTGATCGCGCAACTCGGCGGGCAGGTTCGGCGCCGGTGCCAGTTCGATGACCTTCTGATGCCGGCGCTGCACGCTGCAGTCGCGCTCGTAGAGGTGGATCACGTTGCCGTGACTATCGGCCAGGATCTGCACCTCGATATGGCGCGGGCGCAGCACAGCCTGCTCCAGATACACGGTCGGGTCACCGAAGGCCGATTCGGCTTCCCGACTGGCGGCCTCGATCGCTTCGCGCAAGTCGGCGCGGTCGGTGACGCGCCGCATCCCGCGGCCGCCGCCGCCGGCAACGGCCTTGACGAACAGTGGGAAACGCATGTCCGCTGCCGCGCTCACCAGGTCGTCCACCGACGCCGAGGGCGCCGAGGACTCGAGCACCGGTAGGCCTGCCTCCCGTGCTGCGGCGATCGCCCGGGATTTGTTCCCGGTCAGCTGCAACACCTCGGCGTCGGGGCCGACGAAAATGATGCCCGCTGCCGCGCATGCCGCGGCCAGATGCGGGTTCTCCGAGAGGAATCCGTAACCGGGGTAGACGGCGTCCGCGCCGGCGCGGTTGGCCGTGTCCACGATCTCGTCGACGGACAGGTAGGCCCGAACCGGGTGCCCGATTTCGCCGATCTGGTAAGACTCGTCGGCTTTGGTTCGATGCAGCGAATTGCGGTCCTCGTAGGCATACACGGCCACCGTGCCCACGCCCAGTTCGTAGGCTGCGCGGAAGGCGCGGATCGCGATTTCGCCGCGGTTGGCCACCAGCACTTTGGAGATCACGCTCGACCTTAACTCAGATCAGTGTTGACCAATAATTCCAGAAGCGGGCCATGATCAGCAGCAACACCGCGGTGAACCAGAACGTGACGATCGACCATCGCCACCCGAAGAGGATCCGCAGCGCAGCCCGGTCTTCGATCACCGGACGCACCAGGATGGCAGTCACCACCACCAAAAGGGTGACGGTGACTGCCCAGACCACCATGCAATATGGGCACAGTGCCCCGATGCGGTACAGGCTCTGAAAGATCAGCCAGTGCACAAAACCCGCACCGATCAGCACCCCGACTGCCAGGCCGACCCAATACCACTGGGGCAGAGGCACTTTGGCCACCACCAGCACTCCGGTCACCACCACAACGGTGAAACCTACGATGCCCAGCAGCGAATTCGGAAAGCCGAGCACTGACGCCTGCGGCGTCACCATCACCGACCCGCAGGACACGATCGGATTGATGTTGCACGACGGCACGAAGGCCGGGTTAGCCAGCAGTTCGATCTTTTCCACCGTCAGCGTGATCGAGGCGAGCAGGCCGATGACACCGGCGATCAGCACCCACCACGCGCTGAGCGCGGGTACCAACAGCCCAGCCGCCGGGGCCGGCTTCAGGGCGCCGGGCGCTGAAGCCGTTTCGGGAGCCGTTTCCGAAGCCGTTTCGGGGGCAAAGTCAGCCGACACGTCATTACGTCTTCGCCGCTGCCGCGGCTTCGTCCATGCCGGGGATATTGCCGACGATCTCCTTGATCTTGGCGACAAATGCGTCGGGTGTCGACCACGCGAATTCGGTGCCGTTGATCTTGACGGTCGGGGTTGCGCGGATATTGCTGGCCGCCGCCAGACCGTTGACCTTCGAGATGTACTTGCCGCTGTTGATGCAGTCCGGAACCTTGCCCACGGCGCCTGCTTCCCGGGCGAGTTCGATCAACCGCGCGTTGTCCGGGAAATTCTTGCCCGTCTCGGCGGGCTGAATGTTCTCGCTGTAAAGCGCGCTGTGGAACCGGCGGAACGATTCAATGGACTCGTCTGCGACGCAATAGGCCGCCGCGGCCGCCCGTGACGAATAGTTCTGGGTTTGCGCTCTGTCGAGAATGGTCACCATGGAGTAATCGGCTTCAATCGCGCCGATGTCGATGAGCTTGGACACGGTTGACCCGAAAGTGCGCTCGAAGTTGCCGCACGCGGGACACAGGAAGTCTTCGTAGAACGCCACCGTGGCCTTCGGTTTGCCGGAATCGGTGACCAGCTGGCTGGACGACACGCGGATCGTGCCTTCTTGTCCGGCGGCGACCTTCTTGTGGTTCGCGTTCACGATGTAGAAGACCAGGACTGCGGCGAATAACACGACAACGGCAGTGCCGCCGATCTGGATTAGCCGGCCGGACTTGCTGTCGCCGGACTTCAGGTCGAGCCGCGCGGGGCGCTTGGGTTTGTCGGCCACAGTTTCGCTGATCCTCACATGTGTTGGCTTCACCCACCGATGGGCTTTGGCGCCTTCAGAGTACCGACGGCACTGGTGAGCCGGGTCAGCCCCGGCTCAGGTGCGCACGTAGGGCCGAAATCAGTTCGTTCGTCGCGGTGGCGCTGTCGCCGCCGAGCTGGAAGAGGTTGGCGAAGCCGTGCGTCAGCGAACCCAGGTAGCGCAGATCCACGTCGTTGCCGGCGGCCCGCAGGGCGGTCGCGTAATCCTGTCCCTCATCGCGCAGCGGGTCGAAACCGGCAACCGCGATCAATGCCGGCGGCAGACCGGACAACGACTCTGCGAGTCGCGGTGACAAGCGCGGATCTGCCGGGTCGATTCCCGAGCCTCTCAGCAATTGAGCCGTGAACCAGTCCATGTCGCGCTTGGTGAGCACGAAGCCGCGCGCGAACAGACTCTGCGAGCGGGTCTGCGCGGTGAAGTCGGTCCGTGGGTAGATCAGCCACTGGAATATGGGAACCGGGCCGCCGCTGTTTCGCGCCAGTTGACTGACGACGGCCGCCAGGTTGCCACCCGCACTGTCCCCGCCGACCGCGACCCGCCCGGGGGTCGCGCCCAGCTCCTCGGCGTGCTGCCAGGCCCACTGGAATGCGGCGTAGGCATCCTCGATCGCCGCCGGCGCGGGATGCTCCGGCGCCAGCCGGTAGTCGATGGACAACACCTGCACACCGCCGTCGCGAGATGTCAATCGGCATAGCGCGTCATGGGTGTCCAAGTCGCCGATCGACCAGCCGCCACCGTGATAAAAGACCAGCAACGGCGCAGTCCCCGCGCCCGGCGGGCTGTAGTGCCGCGCCCGGATCTCACCGGCCGGACCGGGCAGCGAGAGCTCGCGTACGTCGACATGTATCTGGGGCCCCGGCATCACTTCCATGTTCTGCAGCATCAGCGCCCGGGAGGCGGCGACATCGTCATCGACGACCAGACCGTCGACACCGACGGCACGCAAGCCGGTCAGCATCAACTGCAGCGTGGGATCAAGCGTGTTGCCGTCGATGATGACCGAACGACCCCGGGTGAGCAGCCGTTTGGCCGGGGCCGGAATCCACGGGATGACTTTGACGCCAACGTTGGAGATGCCGTTCTGCACGCGCGTGATCCAGCCGATCGATGCGCGCGTTGCTCC
>JAVROZ010000425.1:0-4895 GCA_032162485.1 Mycobacterium sp. | reverse complement strand
TGCTCGCCAGTGCGGATATGACCACGGCAAAGGTGTCCGGCACCCGGGAGCGGCCCATCGTCACGGCATCGTTGGCAGCCGGTTCGCTGGGAGCACTCTCGGCACGAGTCGACAAATCGCTTCCGGTTGGTAACGAGGGGGCGGGCACCGTCGTGGCGGCCGGCTCGTCCTCCGCGGCACAAGCCCTCGTCGGGAAAACAGTTGGGCTCGCGGGCGGGGCGATGTACTCGCAGTACCGGGTGGTTGATGCCTCCGCATGTCTCGTCCTACCCGACGGGGCGACGGCAACCGATGGGGCATCGTCCTTCGTCAATCCTTTGACAGCCCTCGGAATGGTGGAAACCATGCGCCGCGAAGGGCATTCAGCTCTGGTGCATACGGCCGCGGCGTCGAATCTCGGCCAAATGCTTGTCAAGCTCTGCCAGGCAGACGGCGTTCCGCTGGTGAACATCGTCCGCAAGCCCGATCAAGAGGATTTGCTGCGCTCATTGGGCGCGGTCCATATCTGCAATTCGGCGTCGCCGTCCTTCGGCACCGAACTCGTCGAGGCGCTCAAAGCGACGTCGGCGACTCTGGCGTTCGACGCCACCGGTGGCGGCACCCTGGCGAGTCAGATCCTCAACGGCATGGAGCAGGCGGCGAACGCGACCGCGGCCGCATACTCCCGCTACGGGTCGTCCGTGCACAAACAGGTGTACATCTACGGCGCGCTTGACACCGGTCCGACGACGCTCACCCGAAACTTCGGCATGGCTTGGGGCGTCGGAGGATGGCTGCTGACCCCGTTCCTGCAGAGCAGCGGCGCCGAAACAATTGCTCGGCTGCGCGCCCGGGTGGCCGCCGAACTCACCACCACTTTTGCGAGTGCCTACACCGAGGAAGTTTCACTCGCCGGCATGCTCAGGCCGGAGGCGTTCACTCGCTACGTCAAACGAGCGACGGGGGAGAAGTTTCTGGTGACTCCGCAGGCAACGACGTAACAGCTGACATCTGGTGTTGCATATTCGCCCGGCGCGAGGTCTGATGTTTGCTACCGGAGGTTTATGTTCGGTGTGTATCGGGTAGGGGAATGCAGCAGAATTCAACAGCGCCAGCTCGCAAGGTTCCCGGTCCGAAACGCAAGGCCATCACCGTCAGCTCGATTGGGTTATTTGGAGGTCTGATCAAATGAAACGTGTTGTGCGAGCAGCGTTCTCAGCGCTAGCAATCACCGCTCTGTCCGGCGTTTTCACCGCTCCGCTGGCTAACGCCGACTCGAGCACCGTGGTTTTCGAGGCGTTGGGGACCGGCCAGGCCTTGACCATCGACACCGACCCGGCGATCGATCGCGTGTACAACGCGCCGTTGCCCTGGAGCCGGACCGTCCAGGCCGGTCCCGATGTCACTCTGTTCCAGGTGGTGGTGGTCGGCAAGGGAACAGTCAGCCCGGGTTGCCGCATCACGATCGGTGGCAGTGTGGTGGCCGAACAGCCGGTCGGCGGTTCGGCGCACTGCATCTACTCGCGGTAGTGGGTTCTCGCGCCACAAGTGGTTTGCCGGCGCCTGATGCCGCCCGCGCCACAGTGAGATCTCGCGCAGCCATACACTGACGCTTCGTGGGCATGCTCTTTGGCTTTGCGCCGTGGATCGTCTATTGGGTGCTTGTCGGTAACGTCCCGTTCGGCACCGCCGTGGCGATCGCGTTGCTGATGGCCGTCGCGGTGTTTGCGATCGGACGCACCACCAAAAAGCCCGGGCAAACGCTGGAAATCGGCGCCGTCGCAACATTCGTGGTGCTGGCTGTCCTGACCTTCGCGCTCAGCGAGTCGTTCATGTCGCGCTGGATCCAGCCGCTCAGCAACGCCGGGATATTCCTGGTGGCCCTGCTCGGCGTGCTGATCGGCAAACCGTTTGTGCGCGAGTTCGCCGCGGCCGAACAGCCCCCGGATGTCGTAAAGACCGACCTGTTCCAGCGGATCACCTTGGTGTTGACCTGGATCTGGGTCGCCGCCTTCGCAGGCATGACGTTGTCGTCGGCCATCCCGCCGATAGTGCAGGGAAGTGCGACGATCCTGGACACCAAGACGCCGCTGTCGTTCGTCTGTTACTGGGTCATCCCGTTCTCCTTGCTGGGCGCGGCGGCACTCGCATCCCGTTTCCTGCCCGACCGGATGCTGGCCGGCATCGAGGAGGTCGCCCGGAACACCTCTTTCGTGGCCTACGACGAGGCCACCATCGACGAGCTTTACTACCTGGCCCAGGAACACGCCAATCGCGAAGTCGGGCCCGGCAAAGAGGCCTACAACGTCAAGGTTGGCGGCATGGGAACGCCGCTGACCGGCGACGAGTCGCGCAAATCCTGGCCTTCCACCTACAAGGTGAGAGACAAGAAGCATTAGCGACGCGCGTCACGTGTTCACCCGCGCGTCCACTTGTCTTGTTAAGTAGTGCAGATGGCATACCTGACTAGGTCGATGGCCGTGATCGGCTCGGTGCTGATCACGGTGTCGGGCTGTTCGCAGAGCGCATCGCCGGCGCTTCCGAGCGGGAAAGAGAAACTCAGCACCGCCGCCGGAAAACCGCTGAACATCCCGCCTGACCGGATGCTGGTGGCCACCGGTGGTATCACACCGGTCGCGTTCGGGAAGCCTGCGCACGGCAAGATCACCTACGGCTCCGACGGCGCGGTGGTCTACACCCCCGACGCCGGTTTCAGCGGTACAGATGATCTCAGCGTCACCGTGAGCCCTGCCGTGAAGCTCTACAGCGAGGATCAACTACCCCTGGCCACTATCGGTGGCGTCGTGATCAAGGCCAGCGCGCACGGGTCGGCTATCGCCGCGGTGCCGGGCAGCAGCGACGAGATCTACGGCCTCACCGACCGCGGCCCCAATGTCGACGGACGAACACCCGACGAGAAGGTGTTTCCCGTGCCCGACTATCACCCGCAAATCGCCAAGCTCAAACTCACTGACGGCGTCGCGACCGTGGAGCGGACCATCACCTTGCAGGGCTCGGACGGCTCTCCGTTGGTGGGACTGGTCGATCCGCACGCGAGCACCGGTGAGTCACTGGTCGACCTCAACGGCACACCCCTGCCGCCCTCGGACTACGGGCTAGACCCCGAAGGTTTGGTCGCCAGCCCCGACAACATGTTCTGGGTATCCGACGAATACGGCCCCTACATCATTCATTTCGACACCAACGGCAAAGAGCTGGAACGTCTTTCGCCGTATGACGACACCTTGCCGCGCGAGCTTTCGCTGCGGATCCCGAACCAAGGCCTGGAGGGGCTGACAATCACTCCGGACGGCACCACCCTGGTGGCCATCATGCAGTCGGCGCTGCAGACGCCGGGGCTGCAGGGCTCGGCGAAGTCGGTCCCGTTCGCCCGCATCGTGACCATCAACCTGGCCGACCGCAACAACATGCACGAATATCTCTATCCGTTGAACAATCCCCAGCAGTCCAACGTGGCGGTGTCGGAGATCACCGCGCTCAGCTCCACCCAGTTCCTCATCGACGAGCGTGACGACAAGACCGCACTCAACGGGGACAAGAAAATCTACCTTGCCGATATCACCAGGGCCGCCGACATAGGCCCGCTGTCGAAGTTGCCCGGCACCTCATACCAGGCCGACCGCGGTGGATTGTTGGTGAACAATGTTCCGATCGAGACTTTCGTCGGTGTCAGCACCGACGCCGAAGCCATTGCCAAGCTGGGCGCGGTCGGGATCACCGTTGCCGACAAGACGCTTCGACTGGACCTCGAAGCTCTGCTGCGGTCGCTGTCGGCCAACGGCGACTTCTTCGGGCACGACAAGATCGAAGGTCTTATCACACCGGATGGCGGAAAGACGCTAATTGTGTCCAACGACAGCGACTTTGGGATCGCCGGTCTTGAGGGCGGGCCTGGACCCGTTACTCCACCGTTTCGGCTCAAACCCAAGCTGCAGCCCAATGGCAGTCAAGACAAT
This sequence comes from Mycobacterium sp., assembly GCA_032162485.1. Taxonomy (GTDB): domain Bacteria; phylum Actinomycetota; class Actinomycetes; order Mycobacteriales; family Mycobacteriaceae; genus Mycobacterium. The sequence goes on along the minus strand of JAVROZ010000425.1, from coordinate 939 downwards.
GGCGAGATTCTGATCGTGGACACCAGCAAGCTGCCGGCCAAGACGGAATTGCTGACGGTCCGAATCAAAGTCGGCTGAACGCGCTCAGGAGACCGGCCGAAACCGGAAGACCCTGATTTCGCGGGGTGCGCAATTGACGCGGTAGTTCTCGAATCCCGCGTAGTAGTCGACGGCGTTGGCCCAGGCCGCTGCGCGGGCCTCGCCGGAAATCAATTCCGCGCGGTACTGCTTGGGCGGACCGATGAACTCGACCGTGCATTCGGGGTGGGCTAGCAGATTGGCGCTCCATCCCGGATGAGATGGACGCCCGTAATTGGATCCGATGGCCACCAGGCCCTCGGGATCCTCGAACAATGCCAGCGGATGCGTGCGCGGACGACCGGACTTGGCGCCGGTGCTGGTGACGAGTCCGACCTTGTCGATGCCGGCCGAACTCAACCGGCCGTTGGTGCGAGGAATCACCGCTTTGTCCAAAGGCGGAGCGACGTGGAGCATGAACTGTGTGCCAACCCGGCTCATGATGAAGCGTTCAATGATCGCTTCATCCAGGCGCAGCCGCCGCCCACGCATCGGGCTTTCCCGCCGAAATACCACGAGCAGGAGAGTACTCGTGCCAGTGGCAAGCTGAAACCGTGAACAATGACAACCGTAAAGCGATCGGCCACGCGCCGGTCGGCCTGGCGTCTCGGGATCAATAGGACTTAAGGGGAATTCTGATGACCGACGAACATGACTATCCCCAAATGGCTGCTGCGCGAGGACGAATCGAGCCCGCACCGCGGCGGGTACGCGGCTATCTCGGCAACGAGCTCGTCTTCGACACCACCGCGGCGCGCTACGTGTGGGAGGTCCCCTACTACCCGCAGTACTACGTTCCGCGCGACGATGTCCGCACTGACTTCCTCAGCGACGAGAACCATCCGCAACGGGTACAGCTGG
>JAVROZ010000424.1:0-2669 GCA_032162485.1 Mycobacterium sp. | reverse complement strand
CCTCTGGCACGGGCCTCTTCGACCCACTGGAAGCCGACCGGATGGCACTCGGCCATGTTGGAACCCTGGATGACAATGCAGTCCGCATGGGCCATGTCTTGCAGTGATTGGGTGGCGCCGCCGCGCCCGAAGGAGGTTCCCAGACCGGGAACCGTGGCGGAGTGTCAAATGCGGGCTAGGTTCTCGATCTGGATCGCGCCGGCGGCGGTGAACAGTTTCTTGATGACGTAGTTCTCTTCGTTATCCAATGTGGCGCCGCCCAGTGCCGCGATCTTCATAGTGCGCCGCAGGGGGTGGCCCTTCTTGTCGATGTCCTGCCAGGCGTGCCGACGGGCTTCGATGAACCGGTCGGCCACCATGTCGATGGCGGTGTCGCGGTCCAGCGACTGCCACTCGGTGGCGTGGGGCGGCCGGTAGAGCATCTTGATCTGGCGACCCGGGGAGTTGACGAGCTGCTCGCTGGCTGACCCCTTGGGGCACAGTCGACCCCGAGAGATCGGTGAATCCGGGTCGCCCTCGATCTGCACCACCCTGTCGTCCTTGACGTACACCCGCTGCCCGCAACCCACTGCGCAGTACGGACAGATGCTCTGCACCACCCGGTCGGCGGTGGTGGTGCGCGGGGTGATGGCGCGGGTGCGCTTGGAGGTCACCGCGGGACCCCGCCCAAACACGTCGCCCGAACGCAACTGCCGCACCACCGGCCATTCCAGGAAAAGTCGCGAGAAGCCATTCTTCGGAGCCATAGTCGAAGAATAGTGCGCGTAACAGACCGGCGGGGTCAGACCAGGTCGCGCAGGGTCTCGATGAGCTTGACCCGCTCACCCGGAGTCGCGGCGATGGGCGCCACGGTGAGGGTCGTGACCCCGGCCTCGCGATAGGCGGCCACGCGTTCCTTGACGAACTCGCGGCTGCCGATCAGGTTGACGTCACGGACCAGTTCGTCGGGAACGGCCTTAGCGGCGCCCTCCTTGTCCCCGGCCAGGTACAGCTCCTGGATTCGATCGGCCTGCGGGCCGTAGCCGTACTTGGTGGCCAGGGTGTGGTAGAAGTTTTTGCCCTTGGCCCCCATGCCGCCGATGTAGAGCGCCAGGTGCGGCTTGACGAATTCGCGTAGCGGCTCGACGTTATCACCGATCGCCAGCGTCGGGCCGGCGTACACCTCGAGCTCACCCAATGCGGGATCGCGCTTGCCCAGCCCGGCAGCCAGCGCCTTGCCCCACACGTCGTGCGCTTTCTCCGGCAGATAGAAAATCGGTTGCCAACCCTCGGCCAGCTCGGCGGCCAGCTCGACATTCTTGGGTCCCAGCGCGGCGATCAGGATCGGGATGCGTTCCCGGACGGGCTTATTGATCAGCTTTAGCGATTTGCCCAGGCCGGTGCCCTGCTCGGGCGGCAACGGGATCGTGTAGTGCTGGCCCTGGTACTGCACGGGCTCGCGACGCCACACCTGTCGGCAGATCTCGATGACCTCGCGGGTCCGTGCGATCGGGGCGTCATAGGGCACGCCGTGGAATCCCTCGATGACCTGTGGGCCCGAAGCTCCGAGTCCGAGGGTGAACCGGCCGTCGGAGACGTAATCCAGGCCTGCGGCGGTCATGGCGGTCAGGGTGGGAGTACGGGTGTAAAGCTGCAGGATGCCCGATGCCAACTCAACCGTTTCGGTGCTGGCCGCCAGGTAGCCCAGCGCACTCACCGCATCGAACGAATACGCCTCGGGGACAAAGACAATGTCCAGCCCAGCGCGTTCGAGGTCCGCCACCTCGGCGGCCACCTCCTTGAAGCCGCCCGCGTAGTTGATCGCCAATCCGATCCGCATGATCAGTGGCCCTGCGCTTCGCTCAGTTCGGGGGCGAACTCGAGAGCCTCCCGCTGGATGCGATCGAATTGGGCACCCATCGCCTCGGACAGCGCTGTCGCACCCGACAGCGGCCGTACCATCACCATGAAGTCGTCGATCAGGCCATCGTCGTTGAAGTGCAGAAAGTCGCACCCGGTGACTCGCTTGCCCTGCACAACCGTCTCGAACACGAACGCGTGGTCTTGGCCGTTGCTGTCATGGATTTCACGGACATACCGAAAGTCCTCGAAGACACGTAACACACCACGCAGGATGGCCGCGGTGATCGGCTTGCCGACGTACGGCTTGAACGCCACCGGGCTGGTGAACACCACGTCATCGGCCAGCATCGCTTCGATGGCAGCTTCGTCTTGTTCCTCCACCGCTTTCCTGAAGGGGTGCTTTGCGCTCACTGGAAACCTCACATAGTCAATTTGTTGAGTAGGCGTGATCGACGGTAGAGCCTGACCGCCGATAAGTCCATAGGCAAATAATCACTTTGTTGAATAGGTGCATCGTTGTATGATCGCCCGATGTCGCTGCGTGACGCTGTTCTGGCCGCACTCCTCGATGGTGAGTCCTCCGGCTACGACCTGGCCAAGGAGTTCGATGCCTCGGTCGCCAACTTCTGGATGGCCACCCCACAGCAGCTTTATCGCGAGCTCGACCGACTCGCCGAGCAGGGCCTGATCCAGGCACGCGTGGTTCACCAGGAACGGCGGCCCAACAAGCGGATGTACTCGCTTACCGACGCGGGACGCGAGGCGATCCGCCAGTTCACGGCCAGAGCGCCCAAGCCGTCGGCTATCCGGGACGAACTGATGATCAA
>JAVROZ010000423.1:0-3538 GCA_032162485.1 Mycobacterium sp. | reverse complement strand
AGGCTCCGGCCAAGAAGGCCGCAACCAAGGCTCCCGCCAAGAAGGCCGCAACCAAGGCTCCCGCCAAGAAGGCCGCAACCAAGGCTCCCGCCAAGAAGGCCGCAACCAAGGCACCAGTGCGCAAGGCTGCGACCAAGGCTCCGGCCAAGAAGGCCGCGACCAAGGCTCCCGCTAAGAAGGCTCCGGCCAAAAAGGCTGCGAGCACGCGGCGCGGCCGCAAGTAGTTCCTTACACGCAAATACCCTTCGGTTGGCAGCGACGCCTTCCGGAGGGTATTCGCGTGCTAGGCACGCACATTCGCGCCGAGCGCACCGCCGATGTGGTCGGCTGCGATCAGTCGACCGGCCGACAGCGACAGCACCCAGGTACTGCCTTTGAGGTTGCGCGATTTGTCGGGGCGCACTCCGTCGCGTTCGCACCACCAGGCGATCAGGTCCGGAATCACCTTGCCCTGCGTACATATCACCGGCGTGCCCGCCTGCTCGGCGATCTGCAGTATCCGCTGCCGACCACGCTTGGGGCTTTTGGCGTAGGCCTCTTCGGTCAGGGTGGGCTCATTGTGAATCGCCACTGCCAGTTCCGCGGCGAGTGGTTCCACCGTCTGGTGACACCGCACCCGGTCGGCGGCGTAGACGTCGGTGGCTCCAAAGGCCAGCAGCTGGCGCACGAGCGCCTCGGCTTGTGCGCGTCCCTTTTTGTCCAGGGGGCGCTTCGTGTCGTCCCCGCGAAAGCGTGACTTGCTGCCGGCGGTTGCGTGTCGCACCACCAGAACCGTCTTGGTGTCGGGCGGTTGTTTGACGAACCGGCGCAGAACCTTTCGATCCTGCGGGTAGCCGAGCTTCTTCATGGCGTCGCTGACGGGCAGCCACAGCAGCTCGTCCACCTCTTTTCCGGGGACGAATTCGCCACCGGCGCTGGTCGCCGCCCAGTAGTGCACCTTCTTGACGCCCTGGTCGATCGGATACTTGACGATGGCGAGGCACCTACCCAGATAGCAGTGGTTTCCGGTCTCTTCGAGTACCTCGCGGACGGCGGCGACTGGCGCGGTCTCGCCCGGGTCGACTTTGCCTTTGGGTAGCGACCAGTCATCGTAACGGGGCCGGTGGATCACGGCGATCTCGATGGACTTGGCCGATTTGCCGCTGCCCGGTCGCCACAACACCGCGCCCGCGGCATAGACGGTCCGGCCCCCGGAGCGCTTACGGGCCGATGAGTCTTGGGTCGGCACCTTAACTCCTGCAGGTCGGTTCGGCCATGGATGAACGCCGCTGGGTCACGCGCTGCGGTGCCGCTCCATGAGCGAAACCTGGTGATCGCGCACGCTTTTGCCTCTCCGCGGCGACGCGGTCCACTGACCATCAGGCCCGAGCTCCCAGCACCGGGTGGCCGGGTCGAGCGCGGACTCGAGCAATTCGTCCAGTTGTGCGGTCAGCCGTGGGTCCTTGACCTGAGCCATCACCTCGACCCTTCGGTCCAGATTGCGGTGCATCATGTCGGCGCTGCCGATCCAGATTTCGTCGATAGCTTTGAAATGCAAGATTCGCGAGTGTTCCAAAAAACGGCCGAGGATCGAGCGCACAAAGATGTTCTCGGACAACCCTTCAGCACCCGGACGCAGCGCGCAGATGCCGCGCACCACCACCTCTACCCGCACACCCGCCTGCGATGCGCGATACAGGACGTCGATGACCTGTTCGTCGACAAGGGCGTTCATCTTGAGCCGGATTCGCGCCTCGCGGCCTTCGCGGTGCGCGGCGATCTCGCGCTCGACGCGCTCGATGATGCCGGAGCGAATTCCGTGCGGCGCCACCAAAAGATTGCGGTAAGTCAACTTCCGGGAGTAGCCGGTCAGCGTGTTGAACAAGTCGGTCAGGTCGGCACCGATTTCGGGAGACGCCGTCAGCAGACCTACATCCTCGTACAGCCTTGCCGTCTTGCCGTTGTAGTTGCCGGTGCCGATGTGACAGTACCGCCGGATGAGGGAGCCTTCTCGGCGGACCACCAGGCAGGTCTTGCAGTGTGTCTTGAGTCCGACGAAGCCGTAGACCACATGCACGCCCGCTTGCTCCAATGTTCGCGCCCAGCGGATGTTGGCCTGCTCGTCGAAGCGCGCCTTGATCTCCACCATTGCCACCACTTGCTTTCCAGCCTCGGCGGCGGCGATCAGCGCCCGAACGATCGGTGAGTCACCGGAGGTGCGGTACAGCGTCTGTTTGATCGCGAGCACGTTGGGGTCGGCGGCGGACAGTTCGATGAAGCGTTGCACGCTGGTGGAGAACGAGTCGTACGGATGGTGAACCAGCACATCGCCTTCGCGCAGGGTCGCGAAGATGCTCTTCGGCGATTCCCGGTCGGCAAAGGCCGGATGGGTGGCCGGAACGAACACCGGGTCTTTGAGATCCGACCGGTCCACCCCATAGATCTGCCACAACGACGACAAATCCAGCAGGCCAGGCACTTCGATGACGTCGCCGGGGTGCACGTCGAGTTCGCGCAGCAGCAGCTCCATCATGCTCTCGGTCATGTCGTCGGCCACTTCGAGCCGCACCGGCGAACCGAACCGCCGGCGCGCCAACTCACGCTCGAGCGCCTGCAAGAGGTCCTCGTCGCGATCCTCTTCCACTTCGAAGTCGGCGTTGCGGGTAATGCGAAACGCGTGGTGCTCCACTATCTCCATGCCGGGAAACAGCGTTGGCAGGAAAGCCGCGATCAACTCTTCCGTCGGCAGGAATCGAACGATCACCTGACCATCAGTTCCATTCTCAGCGCTCTTGGCATCGAGTTCGACGAAACGATCGACGTTGTCGGGCACCTTGACCCGGGCGAAATGCTGGGTGCCGTCGTCTGGTTGTTTGACGGTGACCGCCAGGTTGAGACTCAGTCCGCTCACGAACGGGAAGGGGTGGGCGGGATCTACGGCCAACGGGGTGAGCACAGGGAAAACCTGCTCGTTGAAATAGGTCGACAACCGCTCGCGCTCAGCCTCATCCAGGTCGGCCCACGTAACGATGTGGATACCTTCGTCTTCGAGCGCGGGCAGCACCGAATCGAGGAACACCCGCGCGTGTCGGCTGGCGATCTGTTGGGTCTGCTCGCCGATGCGGCGCAGTTGCTCGCGCGGGGTCAAACCGTCGGCGGAACGCACCGACAGCCCCATTTCGTCGCGGCGTTTGAGGCCCGCGACCCGAACCATGTAGAACTCATCGAGATTTGAGGCGAAGATCGCGAGAAACTTCGCTCGCTCCAGCAGGGGCATCGAGCTGTCGGCGGCCAAGGCGAGAACCCGAGCATTGAAGTCGAGCCAGCTCAGTTCGCGATTGAGGTACCGCTCCTCCGGCAGCGGGTCACTGATCGCGGCGGGGGTGGCTGCAGGAGGTGCAGCCGGAGCCGAGTCGTCCGCTTGCCATGAGTTCTCGTCGGGGCGGGGCTGTGCCTCTGGGCTGGCTTCAGTGTCGGTCACCTAGCGATCATTGCGTATCACCCGGCGATGCTGCCAGCAGTCGACGGACATCCACCAGCCGTTGGGCCGCCGTTCACC
>JAVROZ010000422.1:0-7961 GCA_032162485.1 Mycobacterium sp. | reverse complement strand
TGCGTTGGCATCTCGCGTTCCGATGGGTCCGGCCGACCGGTATGCGGTGTTGGCTGCGGCCTCGGTCGCCGACCGGTTGGTGGCGATGCTGGAGGCCGTGGACTCGGTGGCAGCGATGATCGAGTTTCAGCTCTCCGAGTAGGCATCCGGCCGGCCCGCGGCTAGGGGGCCGCCGCAAACGCGCGCAGCGACTCCACCTGCAGCGGATCCAGCGAGGGCCGCACCTTTTCGCGGGCGGCGGCCAGGTCGGCCGCGGTGACGTCGTCGGCATCGATAGAGCGCCGCATCGCGGTCAGGGCGGCCTCTCGCAGCAGTGCCACGCAGTCAGCGGCGCTGTACCCGCCGAGGCCGGCGGCCACCGCGTCCAGATCGACGTCGGAGCTCAGCGGGATCGACTTGCCCGCCGTGCGCAGGATCTCCCCACGCGCGTCGGCGTCGGGCGGTTCAACGAACACCAGTCGCTCCAGCCTGCCGGGCCGCAGCAGCGCCGGATCGATGAGATCGGGTCGATTGGTGGCGCCCAGCACGACGACATCACGCAGCGGGTCGATGCCGTCAAGCTCAGTCAGCAGCGCGGCCACCACCCGGTCGGTGACGCCGGAGTCGAAGCTCTGGCCGCGTCGCGGCGCCAGGGCGTCCACCTCGTCGAGAAACACCAGCGACGGCGCGGAATCGCGGGCCCGGCGGAACAACTCGCGCACCGCCTTTTCTGACGACCCCACCCACTTGTCCATCAGCTCCGAGCCCTTGACCGCAAGCACGCTGAGTTGCCCGGTGCTGGCCAGCGCGCGGACCACAAACGTCTTGCCGCAGCCGGGCGGGCCGTAGAGCAGCACCCCGCGGGGCGGGTCCACCCCCAACCGGGAGAAGGTGTCCGGGTGCTGCAGGGGCCACAACACCGCTTCGGTCAGCGCCTGCTTGGCCTCGGCCATGTCGCCGACGTCGGCAAGGGTCACGCTGCCGACGTTGATCTCCTCGCTGCCCGAGCGGGACAGGGGACGGATGACGGTCAGCGCCCCGAGCAGATCCTCTTGGTCCAGCTTGGGTGACTGGCCATCGGCGCTGGCCCGCGACGCTGCTCGCAACGCCGCCTCGCGTATCAGGGCGGCCAGGTCGGCAACCACGAAACCCGGTGTGCGACCCGCGATTTCGTCGAGGTCCAGCTCGCGGGCGGGCACGTCTTTGAGTAGTGCTTCCAGCAGCGATTTGCGAGTCGCGCCGTCGGGCAGAGGCAGGCTCAGTTCGCGGTCGCAGAGCTCGGGCGAGCGCAGCCGCGGGTCGACCTGGTCTGGCCGCGCGGAGGTGGCGATCAAGGCGACACCGTCGGTGGCCACCGCGGTGCGCAGCTCGGCCAGGATCAGCGCGGCCACCGGCTCGGCTGTCTCCGGTAGCAGGGCGTCCACGTCGGTGATCAGCAGCACGCCGCCCTGCGAAGCGGCACCGCGCACCGCGGTGACTGCATTGGCTACGGATTTGAGCCGGTCCTCGGCCGCCAGTGCGCCGACCTCGGGCCCGTCCACTTCCACCAGCCTGCGCCCGGAACAAACCGCCCGCACCAGCGTCACTTTGCCGACCCCGGCCGGTCCGGACACCAGAATTCCCAGGTTGGTGCCGGCCCCCAGGGTCTTGAGTAGATGCGGCTCGTCGAGGGCGAGCTTGAGCCATTCGGTCAGCTTGGCAGCCTGCGGCTGCGCGCCCTTGAGCTCTTCGACCTGGATCTCCGGACTCGCCCGAACCACCTGTTCGCGGGTGGACGTGCGGACGCTGCGCGGCACCGCGGTGCCCCAGCTGACCAACGAGTTCGGCTGTACGCTGACCGGCCCGTCCGGGTCGACTCCGGTGACGGTCAACAGCTCCGATGTCCAACTGATTCCGACCGATGACGCCAGGGCGCGGGTGGCGGTCGAGGTCGACGTGCCGGGCCCCAGGTCGCGCGGCAACAGCGACACCGCGTCGCCGACCGTCATCACCTTGCCGAGCAGGGCATGCCGCAGGGTGGCCGACGACAGCGACCGGGTAGCCATCGTCGAACCGCTCAGCGTCACCGTGCGTGCGCCGTAGACGGTGACCGGACTGACGATCACCTCGGTGCCCTCCCGCAGCCCGGCGTTGGACAGCGTGACGTCATCGAGCAACACGGTGCCGAACGGGATGTCGCCGGCGGCCATCCCCGCGACCGCCGCGGTGGTCCGGGAGCCGGTCAGTGACACCGCATCCCATTCGCGGATGCCCAGGGCAGCAATGGCGTTCGGATGCAACCGGATCACGCCGCGGCGTGAGTCGACAGCCGAGGTGTTCAGCCGCGCCAGGAAGGTGAGCTGATTGGGACGGGTCAAAGTCGCCCGCCCGGCTTGCGCAACCCGAGCCGGGCCATCGACCGCCGGTGCGGCTCAGCCCGTCGGGTCGCGCGCCGGACCGCACGTCGTTGCTTGCTGTTGTCTTCCCAGACCTCAGGGTGTTTGGCCAACCAGCGCTTGCTGCGCAGCGCGAACGGCATGTGGCACACGTAGGCGATGATGATCGCCCAGATCAGGATGTAGGGCGCCAGGACCGAGGCCGCCGCCACCAGCGCCAGCACCGCCAGCAGCGGGGCCGCCCAATTCGGCGGCACGGCCAGGGCGTGAAACTTCTTCATCGGCAGCGCGCTGACCATCAGCAGCGACGTACCGGCGATCCAGAAAGCCAAAAACCAGATCGAGCTCCACCAGCCCTCGCCGAACTGCTGTTTGAGGCCGATGGTGCCGATCATGGACATCGCGCCGGCCGGCGCGGGCATCCCGACGAAGTATTCCTTCGCGTAGGCGGGCAGGGTCCCGTCGTCCTGTTGGGCGTTATACCGGGCCAGTCGGAGCACCACGCACACCGCGTACAGCAGCACGACCGGCCACCCGACCGGAAACTTCGTTAACAGCGTCACGTAGACCACCAGGGCCGGTGCCACCCCGAAGTTCACCGAGTCGGCCAGCGAGTCGATCTCGGCGCCCATCCTTGACTGGGCGTTCAGGATGCGGGCCACCCGGCCATCCAGGGCGTCGAGGATGGCGGCCACCGCAATCAGGGCCATCGCGGGTACCGGCTTGTCGTCGAGGGCGAACTTGATCGAGGTCAGCCCCGCGCAGATGGACAGGACGGTCATCGCACTGGGTAACAGATGCAGGTCTACCGATGGTCTGACCCGAGGCTTGATCATGGCAGCTCGGCCAGTAGGGTCTCGCCGCCGATGGCCCGCTGGCCCAGCTTGACGAGGGGCTCTGTGCCCGGCGGCAGGTAGGTGTCCAATCGGGAACCGAACCGGATCAGGCCGTAGGTGTCGCCGATGGACAACCTGTCACCGAGGTGGACGTTGCACACGATTCGGCGCGCAAGCAGCCCGGCGATCTGAACCACGACCACTTCGCTGCCGTCGGCCGTACGGATCCGCACGCTGGTGCGCTCGTTGGCGTCGCTTGCCTCCGGCAGATCGGCGGACAGAAACTGTCCCGGACGGTGTTGGACGGCAACCGCCTCGCCGCTCACTGGTACCCGCTGCACGTGCACGTCCAATAGAGACAAGAAAATGCTCACCCGGGGCACCGGTGTGTCCCCCAGGCTGAGCTCGGCCGGTGGCGCGGCGAAATCGACCAGACTGACCGTGCCGTCGGCCGGTGCGACGACGGCACCGGGGTGGTCCGGCGGCACCCGCGATGGGTGCCGGAAGAAGCCGGCGCAGGCGCCCGCTGCCAGCAGACCAGTCCGGCGCAACCACCGGTAGCGGTGTCCAGCGGCCGCAATCGCGATCCCGGCGGAGATGAACGGGATGCCTGCCGGGTGGATCGGGGGAATAGTGGACCGCACCAAATCGAGCATGTGTGCCGGACCATCGTTAGAGCCAGGGCGTCGTGCCACGCGGGTCATCTTACGTATGCCTTGGCGGTCGGCGTGGTTCGTTCGGGCCTGCGAAGGGAACGCATAGAACTAACTTGTCTGTCTGAGAGGTCTGATTCCATTTCGACGGAGTTTCCGTGCGCAACACAAATGCGCCGCGCAAAGATCGGTGTCACCGCAACATTCATCGCTCATGCGGTGGTGTTTTCGTCCTGGGCTGCGCACATCCCGCAGGTCAAAGCGGAGCTGGGGCTGTCCGACGGGGCCCTGGGTACGGCGTTGTTCGGCGCGCCCCTGGGGTCGGTGGCGGCGACGGTGTTCAGCCATTGGGCGTTGCCCCGGTGGGGCAGCCACAGGTTGGTGCCCGTCATGGTCGTCGGCTACGCCCTGGCGGGAATGACGGTGGGGCTGGCCACTTCCGGATTGTGGCTGTTCGCCAGTCTGGCGTTGTGGGGGACGTTCCAGGGTGCTTTGGACGTCGCGATGAATACGCAGGCCGGCACCGTCGAGCGCCGCGCGCGGTCCCCGATCATGTCCCGATTCCACGGCATGTGGAGCGTCGGCGCATTGCTGGGCGCGTTGATCGGTGCGGCGTGCGTCAGCGTGGGCATCGGCCTTGAGTCGCAGTTGACTGTCCTGGGGGCCGTGGTGTCGGTGGTTGTGCTGGCACTCACCCGCCACCTGGTCGCCGACGATGCCGCCGTCGCTGCATTGGACGTGCACGGGGGCAAGCGAAACTGGATGAACAAGACCGTGGCGATCCTCGCCGCGGTGGCGTTCGCCTCTTTCTTGTGCGAGGGCACCGCCACCGACTGGTCGGCCAATTACGTACGTAACGTGGTGGATGCCAGCGACGGTGTGTCAGCACTGAGCTATGCGGCGTACACCTTGGCAATGGTCGTCATCCGGCTGGGCGGAATGCATCTGCACTCCCGCGTTTCGGCCCGTCGGCTGCTGCCGGCGTTGGCCCTGCTCGCCGCCGTCGGCATGAGCGTGACGCTTGCGGCGGCCAATCCCGTGGTCAGTGTGCTCGGATTCGCCTGTGTGGGAGCCGGTGTGGCGCTGCTGGTCCCCACCGCATTCAGCGCCGCTTACTCAGCCGGCAGCGGCGGATCGTCGATCGCCTTTGTTGCCGCGACCGGGTGGGTCGGTTATCTGCTGGGTCCGCCCCTGATCGGCCACCTTGCCCAGTGGGTCGGGCTGTCGGCGGCGCTGCTCACGATTCCGGTGGTGATGTCGATAGCCGCAATCTCGATTGTCTGCACCACAGCGTTCGACGGGGCCGACGAATTTCACCGGGACCGGTCGGGATCGACCGCTTAGCTCAGATCCCACACCTGCAGCTCGGTTCCGGCCGGCACCTCCACGACATCTTCGGGAATGTCCAGCAGCCCGTTGGCCGAGGCCAGCCAACGCAGATGATGCGACGCGGGCGGACCGTAACTGGTGACCTGGCCGACCCCGCCTTCCTTGGAGGTGGCCAGTACCGCACGCCGAAACTGTCGCTTGCCCCGCGGCGAGGTCACCGCCTCGCCCAGCACCGCGGTCCGGTACGGCCGGTACGGATCCGGGAGGCCCATGGCCACCCGTAACGCAGCCCGAATGAACACCTCGAAGGACACCAGGGCGCTGACCGGGTTGCCGGGCAGCGTGACGATCGGTGTGCCCGCCACGCGACCGACGCCCTGCGGCATGCCGGGCTGCATGGCCACCTTGACGAATTGCACGCCCTGATCGCCGTCACGGCCGAAGGCGTCTTTGACCACCTCGTAGGCACCCGCGCTCACGCCACCACTGGTGATGATCAGGTCAGCCTCGGTGGCGTATCGATCGAGCACCGCGGTGAACTCCGCGACGTCGTCGCCGACCGTCTGCGTGGCGACCACTTCAGCGCCCGCCTCACTCACGGCGGCGGCCAGCATGATCGCGTTGGACTCATAGATCTGCCCGGGCTGCAGCGGGGTGCCCGGCGATACCAGCTCCGAACCGGTCGAGATCACCAGCACGCGCTGTCGCGGTATCGCCGTCAGCTCGGCCAGGCCCAGTGCCGCAGCCAGGCCCAGCGAGGCCGGCGTTACCACCTGGCCCGCGTGCAGCACCGCGGTACCGGCGGCGACGTCTTCGCCGGCCCGCCGGATGTGCTTGCCGGGCTCAGAATGCTGCCGGATCTGCACCGACGCCACCCCGCCGTCGGTGGCTTCGACCGGCACGATGGCCGTCGCGCCGGTTGGCACCGGGGCTCCGGTCATGATCCGGTGGGCGGTTCCGGGCTGCAGCACCAGCTGATCGGTGCGTCCGGCGGGAATGTCCTCAGCAACCGGTAGCACCACGGGGTGCTCAGCAGTCGCGGTGGAGGTGTCCTCGGCCCGCACCGCGTAACCGTCCATTGCGGAGTTGTCGAAGACCGGCAGCGACAGTGGCGCGAACACGTCGTCGGCCAGGACCAGGCCTCGGGCCCCGCTCAGCGCAACCGGGACCGCGCGACGAGCCTGGATCATCTCCGCTACGACACGCTGATGTGCCTCTACCGACCGCATGCCGCCATTATCGGCCCGCGCCGGCCCGCGTCGCCAAGGGCGTTAGACCGGGAAGGTGACTCCGGTGAGTTCTTCGGAGACCGTCCACAGCCGGCGTTGCAGTTCCTGGTCGTGGGACTGGGCGCTCGACTGGACCAGCTTCGGATTGCCGCGCTGCTCGAGGAAGCCCTCGGGACCGTAGTACTGCCCGCCGAGAACGTCGGGGTCGGTGGCGGCCCGCAGCGTCGGCAGGGCGCCCATCTCCGGGCTTTGGAACAGCAGCGGCCCGAGTACGGCCTTCACCGGTGCGAACACGCCCGGCAGGTTGCGGGCAAGCTCGGTGTTGGAGCCGCCCGGGTGGGCGGCGACCGCGATGGTCGACTTGTCTGCGCCTGGCTGTGCACCGAGCCGGCGCTGCAGCTCGTAGGTGAACAGCAGATTCGCCAGTTTGGATTGCCCGTAGGCACCGACCCGGCTGTAACTGTGCTCCCACTGCAGGTCGTCGAAGTGAATCGCGGCCTGAATGCGGTGGCCGAGGCTGCTGACGGTCACCACTCGCGAACCGCGCACCGGCAACAAGTGATCGAGCAGCAGCCCGGTCAACGCGAAGTGGCCGAGATGGTTGGTGCCGAACTGCATCTCGAAGCCGTCCGCGGTGACCTGCTTGGGCGTCCACATGACTCCGGCGTTGTTGATCAGCAGGTCGATCCGCGGATAGCCGGCCCGAAGCGCATTGGCGGCACGGCGTACCGAGTCCAACGACCCGAGGTCGAGTTCTTGCAGTGTCACGTCGGCTTCCGCGTTGACGGCGCGGATACGGGCCAGCGCCGCGTTGCCCTTCTCGAGGTTGCGCACCGCGAGCACCACGTGCGCGCCCGCGAAGGCCAGCGCAGCGGCGGTGTGGTAGCCGATCCCGGTGTTCGCGCCGGTGATGACGACGGTGCGGCCGCCTTGGTCTGGGATGTCGGCGCTATTCCACTTGTTGTTGGAGCCCATGATGCCGAACATACCCAGGCCGATACGGCCGAAGTCCGAGTCGGCCCCACGTAAGGTTGAGAACGTGATTACCGGGATGGCCCACAGCGGGGTGTGCGTATCCGACTGCGAAGCGGCGGTGGCGTTTTACCGCGATGTATTGGGCCTGCGTGTGCTGTCGCCGCCCTACGTGATGACCGGTAACGCCATTCGCAACGACATGGGCGAGCTGGTGTCCGATCCGTCGATGAAGGCCGCGATCGTGGGCTTCGAAGACGACGGTGACCGCGTCCTGGAGGTCATCGAGTACCTCAACGCCGAAGCCTCCGAGCTACACCGTGGCCTGACCGACCACGGGCTCTCACACGTCGGGCTGATCTGTGCGGATATCGACGCAACCCGGGCGGAACTGGAAACCAAAGGGGTGCGCTTCCTGGTCAGCGGCGTCGCTGACGTCGCGCGAGTTCGCACTACCTGGTTCGTCGATCCGTGGGGTGTGGTGTTCATCCTCGTGGAGAAGAGTCGGTCCGAGCGACCCTACTTCTCGCAATGGGGGTGAAGCCGAACGTTGCGGTCATCGGGGCGGGCGCCGGTGGCATCGCGATG
>JAVROZ010000421.1:0-4369 GCA_032162485.1 Mycobacterium sp. | reverse complement strand
GGTGTCCCTGACCAACGCGTCGACGACCTGACGCTCGATGGCGAGGTCTACCGCGGTGGCGAAGTCGTTTCCCTTCTTGCTCACCACTGACTCCGCGCGATGGCCCGCCAGGAAGGGCTCGACCGCGTCATCGAGGACGGCCGACGCGGCGGCCGCCAGTGCAGCTAAATCCATTGCCGCTACTCTCGGACCGCGTCGAGCGCCTGCGGCAACGTGAACCGCCCGGCATAGAGGGCCTTGCCCACGATCGCGCCTTCGATCCCCTGGCCGGTCAGTGTCGCGATGGCGCGCAGGTCGTCGAGACTCGAGACGCCGCCAGAGGCGATCACCGGCGCCTCGGTCCGCTCGGCGACCCGGGCCAGCAGGTCCAGATTGGGCCCGCCCAGGGTGCCATCCTTGGTGACGTCGGTGACGACGTACCGGGAGCATCCTTCGGCGTCGAGGCGGTCCAGCACCTCCCACAGGTCGCCGCCGTCGGTCTCCCAGCCGCGTCCGCGCAATCGGTGTGCACCGTCAACGATCTGAACGTCCAGTCCCACGGCGACCTTGTCGCCGTGCTCGGCGATCGCCCGGGCGCACCACTGCGGATTTTCCAGTGCCGCCGTACCTACGTTGACCCGCGCGCAACCGGTGGCCAGTGCCGCCGCCAGGGAGTCGTCGTCGCGGATCCCTCCGGACAGTTCGACCTGCACGTCGAGCTGGCCCACCACGTCGGCGAGCAGTTCGCGGTTGGAACCACGGCCGAACGCGGCATCCAGATCGACCAGATGGATCCAGTCGGTGCCGTCGCGCTGCCAGCCCATCGCGGCATCCAGAGCGGTGCCGTATTCGGTTTCACTGCCGGCCTTGCCCTGTACCAGGCGCACGGCGCGGCCCTCGACCACGTCGACAGCGGGCAAAAGAATCAGCGGCATGCCTACAGCCCCTCGACCCAGTTGCGGAGAATCGCCGCGCCTGCGTCACCGCTCTTCTCCGGGTGAAATTGCGTAGCCGACAACGGCCCGTCCTCGATCGCGGCTAAAAACGGCACTTGGTGTGTCGCCCACGTCAACATCGCCTCGGATGAACCTTCCCACCGCTGCGCGGCGTAGGAGTGTACGAAGTAGAAACGGGTATCTGTTCCCACGCCCTTGAACAGCGCGCTTTCGGGTACGGCTTTCACCACATTCCAACCCATGTGGGGAATTACCGGGGCATCCAGCAGGGTCACCGCACCGGGCCACTGGCCGCACCCGGTCGTGTCCACACCGAACTCGACCCCGTGGGCGAACAGGATCTGCATGCCCACGCAAACGCCCAACACCGGGTGTCCGGCGGCGACCCGCTCGGCGATGATCCGTTCGCCGCCGATTTTCCGCAGGCCCGTCATGCACGCCTCGAAAGCCCCGACGCCAGGCACCACCAATCCGTCGGCGGCCAGCGCCGCCTCGGCGTCGGCGGTGACCTCGACCTTGGCGCCCACCCGCTCTAGAGCGCGCTGCGCCGACCGCAGATTGCCGGAGCCGTAGTCCAAGACTACGACGGATTTACTTGTCACAGAACACCTTTGGTGGACGGCACACCGGACACCCGGGGGTCGGACTCGACGGCCTGGCGCAGCGCACGGGCGACGGCCTTGTACTGTGCCTCGGTGATGTGGTGCGGGTCGCGGCCGTACAGCACCCGCACATGCAGCGCGATGCGGGCGTTCATGGCCAGGGACTCGAAAACGTGCCGGTTGATCACAGTGTGATAGGGCACCGAGTTTCCGGCGATTGTTGTGTGCTGCAGATGATCCGGCTCCCCGGTGTGCACGCAGTACGGCCGACCGGAGACGTCCACGGCGGCATGGGCCAGCGTCTCGTCCATCGGGATGAACGCGTCGCCGAACCGGCGGATGCCTTTCTTGTCGCCCAGAGCTTGCGCGAGCGCCTGGCCCAGGGCGATCGCGGTGTCCTCGATCGTGTGATGCGCTTCGATCTCGACGTCGCCCTTGGTGCGCACCATCAGATCAAAGCTGGCGTGGCTGCCCAGCGCCGTCAGCATGTGGTCATAGAACGGCACACCGGTGTCGATGTCGACCTGTCCGGTGCCGTCGAGGTCGAGTTCGATCACGATGTCGGATTCGCGGGTGCGGCGTTCGATACGCGCTCGCCGGGGCCCGCTCTCGCCGTTGGTCTCGGGGGTTGTCATGGTGCTCCTAAGAACTGGTCGCGACCCGCTTCTTCGGGGCTGGGAGTGGCTGGGGCCAATTCGGTGGCCGCGATCTGGGCGCTCGCCCGCAGGAAGGAGTCGTTCTCCTCGGTCAGTCCCGTGGTGGCACGCAGATAACCGGGAATGCCGACGTCGCGGATCAGCACACCGGCATCGAGGTAATGTTTCCAGGCGGCTGGTGCGTCGGCGAATTCCCCGAACAGCACAAAGTTCGCGTCGCTCGGGATGACTCGAAAACCCATGCCGGTCAACGCCGTTGACACCCGTTCGCGTTCTGCGATCAAGGTGGCGACGCTGCCCAGCGTGTCGTCGGCGTGCCGCAGCGCCGCCCGTGCGGCCGCTTGAGTGACCGTCGACAGGTGATATGGGAGCCGAACCAGCAGCATGGCGTCGACGAGTGCCGGGGTGGCGACCAGGTAACCCAACCTGCCGCCGGCGAACGCGAAAGCCTTACTCATGGTGCGGGTGACGACGAGCTTGGTCGGGAACTCCTCAACCAGTGTGATCGCGCTGGGCTGCGAGGAGAACTCGCCATAGGCCTCGTCGACGATCAGGATTCCCGGCACCACATCGAGCAGCCTGCGCAGGTCGGTCAACGAAACACTTTGACCGGAAGGGTTATTGGGGCTGGCGATGAATACTACGTCGGGCCGACGGTCCAATACGGCAGCGACCGCACCGTCGATGTCCAGGCTGAAGTCGTCGGCTCGCACCGCTTCCAGCCACTGGGTGCGGGTGGCGTCGGAGATGATCGGGTGCATCGAATACGAAGGGACGAAGCCGATCGCGCTGCGTCCCGGCCCGCCGAACGCCTGCAGCAGCTGCTGCAGAATCTCGTTGGAACCGTTTGCCGCCCAGACACTCTCCACTCGAATTTCGGTTCCGGTCTGGATCGTCAGGTAGGCGGCCAGGTCGGTGCGCAGCGCCACCGCGTCGCGGTCCGGATAGCGGTGCAGATCGACTGCCGCGTCGCGCACCGAGCGCACGACGTCGTCGACCAGCGCCTGGGTCGGCGGGTGCGGATTCTCGTTGGTGTTCAGTCGCACCGGCACAGCTAACTGCGGTGCGCCGTAAGGCGATTTGCCGCGCAGGTCCTCGCGCAACGGCAAATCGTCAAGGGCCGGCCTGGAGGTGTCGGATAACTTCACGGTTCGAACCTCCGCCGTACTGCTTCACCGTGCGACGGCAGGTCCTCGGCCTTGGCCAGCGTGATGACGTGTCCGGAGACGTCTTTGAGGGCAGCCTCGGTGTAGTCCACGACGTGGATGCCGCGCAGGAATGTCTGGACCGATAAGCCACTGGAGTGGCGTGCGCTGCCGGCAGTGGGGAGCACGTGGTTGGAGCCGGCGCAATAGTCGCCGAGGCTGACCGGCGCGTACGCACCGACGAAAATGGCACCCGCCGAACGGATCTGGGCGGCAACGTGTGACGCGTCGGCAGTCTGGATCTCCAGGTGCTCGGCGGCGTAAGCGTTTACGACCTTGACGCCCGCGTCGAGATCATCGGTCAGGATGATCTTCGATTGCGGCCCTGAGAGTGCGGCGGTCACACGTTCGCGATGGACGGTGGTCTCCAGCTGCGCCGCCACTTCGGCATCGGTGGCGTCGGCCAACTCCACGCTCGGGGTTACCAGGACGCTGGCGGCCATCTCGTCGTGTTCTGCCTGGCTGATCAGGTCAGCGGCCACAAGCACGGGATCGGCGGTGTCGTCGGCAAGGATGGCGATCTCAGTAGGTCCGGCTTCGGCGTCGATGCCGACCACGGAGCGGCACAGCCGTTTGGCGGCGGTGACGTAAATGTTGCCGGGGCCTGTGATCATGTCGACCGGCGCCAGTTCCGCTCCGCCTGTGTCGATGCCCCCGTAGGCCAGCAACGCCACCGCTTGTGCGCCGCCGACCGCCCAAACCTCGTCGACACCCAACAAGTGGGCCGCGGCCAAAATGGTCGGGTGCGGAAGCCCGCCAAAGTCTTTCTGCGGCGGGCTGGCGACCACCAGCGAGCCGACACCGGCCGCCTGGGCAGGAACCACATTCATCACCACGCTGGACGGATAGACCGCGTTTCCGCCGGGCACGTAGAGGCCAACGCGTTCGACCGGAACCCAGCGTTCGGTGACGGTCGCACCGGGCTCGAGCGTGGTCGTCGTGTCGGTGCGGCGCTGGTCGGCGTGCACCTT
>JAVROZ010000420.1:0-2640 GCA_032162485.1 Mycobacterium sp. | reverse complement strand
CGGCGGGCGGTGCGATCACCGCCAGCCGCTCCGTCGGTGGCAGCACGCCGACGTTGCCGTGCTGGTGGCCCACCTCGAAGGTGAGGCGCGGCCCGTCCGGACTGCCCAGGTTGACGGCATGGCCGTCCTGGATGTCCAGTCCTGGAATCCGCTTGCCGTTGACGAAGATTCCGTTCTGCGTGTTGTTGTCGATAGCGATCCAGCGGCCCTGATCGAAACGCAGCAGCAGATGCGCCCGGGCGATCAGCGGGTGCGCGACCCGCAGGTCGGCGCGCAGGTCGCTGCCCACCACCACATCTGGACCTGCTGCGAAGTCGCGGTGCGAAAGGGCTGATCGGACCGTCAAGATCGGCTGCGGGGATGGGGTCATCAGGACAGAGTAAGGCCCGATGCGCGACTTACCGCCGCTTCAGCCGAATGCGCCACCACACGATGAAGCTGTAGGTGATGCACAACAGCGAGAGCATCGCCATGTCGAACAGCCATGCGCTCTTCGTGTGGTTCCAGTGCTGGTCTTTCGGGTCGGTCGGGCCGGGTGTGAGGCGGTGCGTGTCGATGGTCGACGACGCCGCCGCATAGCCCCACCGCGCCGGAGTGAACCAGGACAGCTGGTCGAGGCCGGCCCGGTTGGTCACCCAGATCATCCCGCCGGAAAACACCAGCTGCGACATGATCGCGGTGACCAGCAGCGGCATGATCTGATCCTGGGACTTGGCGATGGCCGACAGCGCCATGCCCAGCACCGCCGAGGTGACACAGGTCGCCGCGACGGTGACGAACAGTTCCAGTCGCACGTCGCCCAGCAGGACCGGGCCCGATATCGGCTTACCCCAGCCGACCACTGCGATGGTGGTGGAGATGGCCGCCTGCATGGTCGCGAACGCGCAGAACACCACGATCTTGGCCGCCAGGTAGGCGCCGGTGGAAAGGCCGACCGCCTGCTCGCGCTTGAAAATGGGCCGCTCCCCGACGAGGTCGCGGATGGTCAGCGCGGTCCCCATGAACACCGAGCCGACGTTGAGCATGACCAGGATCTGACCCGGCTGGTTTGGTGCACTGCTGAGCGGGTCGGCCATGTCGAAGCCGGTCTTGCCGCGGACGGTCAGTGTCAGCACGCCGATCAGGAACGGCAACAGCGCCAGGAACACGGTGTAGCCGCGGTCGGAGATCACCAGTCGCACCTGACGGCGGGCGATCGTGGAGAACTGGCGGAATCCGTTGTTGTGCACCGGTTCGCCGAGGTCGGCCGCCGGGCTGGCTTCGGAAGGCCGTTGCGCCGCAGGCCGATTCCCTTCCAGGAAGCGGCGATTGGCCTCGTCGGGGTCGGCGCCCACCTTGGTGAAGATGTCGGCCCAGTTGGTGGTGCCCATCGCCGCGCCGATCTGATCGGGCGTGCCCAAGAACGCGGTCTTGCCGCCGGGCGCCAGCAGCAGGATCTGATCACACACGTCGAGATAGGACACCGAGTGCGTCACCACCAGGACCACGCGGCCGGCGTCGGCGAGCTGGCGCAGCATCATCATCACCTGCCGGTCCAGCGCCGGGTCCAAACCCGAGGTGGGCTCGTCGAGAATCAGCAGCGACGGCCCGGTGAGCAGCTCCAGCGCCACCGAGGCGCGCTTGCGCTGGCCGCCGGACAGTTTGTCCACTCGGGTGTCGGCATGCTTGGTCAACTCGAGTTCCTCGAGGACCTGGGAGACCACCTGGGCGCGGTCGGCCTTGCTGGTGTCGGGCGGTAGTCGCAATTCTGCGGCGTAGCCGAGGGCCTGGTTGACGGTCAGCTGGCGGTGCACGACGTCGTCCTGCGGCACCATCCCGACCCGACTGCGCAGCGACGCGTACTCGGCGTGGATGTCGTGGCCCTCGAAGGTCACATTGCCGGTGCTGGGGCTGGTGTATCCGGCGATCAGCCGCGACAGCGTGGACTTGCCGGCGCCGGATCCCCCGATGATGGCGGTCAGGGTGCCCGGGCGGGCCGTCAGCGAGATGTGGTCGAGCAGCTGCTTTCCACCCTCGACGGTGAAGGTGACCGAGTTGACCTCGAGACCGCCGGTGCGGCTGGCCGCCGCGGTGCGGCGGACCAGTGTGCCGCCGGTGAACACCAGGTCGACGTTGCCGATGGTGACAGAATCGCCCTCGGACAGGATCGCCGACCCCACCCGGACGCCGTTGACGAACGTTCCGTTGACGCTGTGTTCGTCGCGGATCTCCGCGCCCAGCGGCGTCAGGGTCAGGGATGCGTGGTGGCGGGATGCGAGGACGTCCTGGATGACGATGTCGTTGTCGGTGGACCGACCGAGCGTGATTGATCCGGCGGGTATTTCGTGTGAGCCGGTTCGGGTCCGCAGGGCCTGGAACATCTTGGTCGCGATGTTTCCCTGCTCCGGAGGCTTCGCACCGACGGGTGGCATCGGGGGACGTGGCGCCTGCCGTGGTGGCGCCTGCGGGTAGTTCGAGGCTGCGGGCGGCGGACCGCTAACCGGGTACCCCGGCGGGGGCCAGGGTGGTGCTCCGCTGCTGGGATACATCGGTTGCCCCGGCGGCGGACCGGGGGGCGCGCCGGGATGTTGCCGCGGCGGCGGCGGACCGGACCACTGTGGCTGGCGCGCAGACGTCGACGCCGGGCCGGGCCCGGATGCC
>JAVROZ010000419.1:0-5139 GCA_032162485.1 Mycobacterium sp. | reverse complement strand
CCCTCCCCTTCGCGTTGCCGCATGTGTAATCATGCGAGGGTCCCACCGGCAGCCCAGGAGGCAAAGATGCACCGCTGGCTGATCGTCCTTTCCGCCTTGCTCGTTGCCTTTGGGGGAATCCTCTCGGTCGACGCCGCGATTCCGCGGGCGCGGGCCGGCGACGCACCGATCGGCCATCTCGGCGATACATTGCGAGTCGACACCGGCACCTACGTTGCAGACGTCACTGTCACCAGCGTTGCTCCCTGCGATCCGCCGCCGGGCTTCGGTTACACGCGCAGCGGCGTGCCCATCAAGAGCTTCCCGACCAGCGTGGTGAACCGCGCCGATGTGACAGTCCGCGCTGTCCGAGTGCCCAATTCCTTCATCATGGCGACCACCTTCAGCTTCGACGGCGTCACGCCATTCGCCGACGCTTACAAGCCACGAACCTCGGACGCGCCCGATGCGCTGGACAACGTGCTGGTGAATGCGCCTCAGGGGGCGGTCGTTCGCGGTGCGGTGTACTGGGACGCCTACCGCGATCCGGTATCCGTGGTCGTCCTGCTGGACAGGAAGTCCGGCGAACACCTCGCACAATGGACTCTCTGACCTGCGCGTAGAAATCGCCGCGGCGGACTCCCACGCCGCCGACGAACTGGCAGCCGTTGCGGCACAAACCTTTCCGCTGGCCTGCCCGCCCTCAGCACCCGCGGAAAACGTTGCATCCTTCATCGACGGCAATCTGTCAGCGGATCGCTTCGCCGAGTATCTGACCGATCCGCACCGAGCGATCATCACTGCGCAGTGGGACGGCCGAATTGTCGGCTATGCCATGCTGGTTCGCGAATCCGCCGAACACGATATCAGCGCCGAGTTGTCAAAGATATACGTAGTGAACGACTTTCACGGCCACGGGGTGGCGGCGAAATTGATGGATGCCGTTTTGGCCGTCGCCACCGAGTGGGGCGCGACCAGCCTTTGGCTGGGCGTGAATAGGCAAAACCTTCGCGCACAACGCTTCTACGCCAAACGTGGCTTTACGATCAACGGCACCAGAACGTTTCGACTGGGCGACCACGTCGAACATGACTACCTCATGGTTCGGCAGACCGGTCTTTCGTAAGCGCCAGCAGTCGCGACGTGGCCCGCAGGTACTTCTTGCGGTAACCACCGGCCAACATGTCTTCGCTGAAGATGGTGTCCAGCTTGGCTCCGGAGGCCACCACCGGGATACCGGCGTCATAGAGCCGGTCGGTCAGCGCGACCAGCCGCAATGCAACGCTCTGATCGTCGATGCAGTGCACGCCGGTCAAGAACACCGCCGTCACGCCCTCGATCAGCGTCAGGTACCGCGACGGATGCATGCTGGCCAGGTGCGCGCACAGCGCGTCGAAGTCGTCCAGCGTCGCCCCCGGCACCGCAGCGGCGCGCGCGGCGACCTCCTCGTTGGACAACGGGGGCGGCGCGGGCGGCAGGTCACGATGCCGGTAGTCGGGGCCTTCGATCCGCACAGTGGTGAATATCCTTGCCAGCGTGTTGATCTCGCGCAGAAAATCCTGGGCGGCGAACCGCCCCTCCCCGAGTTGCTCGGGCAGCGTGTTGGAGGTGGCGGCCACCGAGACGCCCCGCTCGACCAATGACGACAGCATCCGCGAGATCAGAGTGGTGTTACCCGGATCGTCCAACTCGAATTCGTCGATGCACACCGCGGTGTAGTCGGCCAGCAGATCGATGCACTCGGCGAAGCCGAAGACCCCGGCCAGCTGGGTCAGCTCGCCGAACGTCGCGAACGCTTTCGGATGTTCCTGGGCACCCGGCCCGGCTCCGGGCAGCTGGTAGTACGCCGAGGCCAGCAGATGTGTCTTGCCGACACCGAACCCGCCGTCCAGGTACAGGCCGACACCGGGCAGCGCTTCCCGGCGGCCGAACAGCTTCCTGCGACCAGCTCGACGCTCCACCGCCTGCCGGCTGAACTCCTGGCAGGACACCAGGGCGGCGGCCTGGGACGGTTCTGCCGGGTCCGGTCGATACGTCGCAAAGCTGACGTCGGCGAACGTCGGCGGCGGCCGCAACTGGGCGATCAACCGCTCCGGCGACACCGACGGGTGCCGGTCCACCAGGTGCGGCAACGCAGCGGAGGCGTCCGAGGGGGTGGACCCGTGCATGTTGGAACTGTAGCGACGTGCTGCAATCGACCTCATGCCCGACTTCGAGGCCGACATCGCCGCCGGCCAGCACGCCGAGACTTCGCTGAAGCTGCTGGGCGCGCAACGTGAACTCGGCCACGATGAGCTTCCCCAGCTTTACGGCTATCCGGCCGAGCTGACCGGAAGCTGGGTGCGGGCGAACTTCATCACCAGTCTGGACGGCGGCGCCACGGTCGAGGGCCTCAGCGGTGCGCTGGCCGGGCCGGGTGATCGGACGGTGTTCGTCGTCCTGCGGGAACTCGCCGATGTCATCGTGGTCGGCGCCGGCACGGTCCGGTCGGAGGGTTACTCGGGTGCACATTTGAGCAGCGCCCAGCGCCAGCATCGACAGGGTCGCAACCAACGAGAAATTCCCCCTCTCGCGGTCGTCACCAAGACCGGCTTGCTTGACCGCGACCTGCCGGTGTTCACCCGCACCGAGGTGGCGCCACTGGTGCTTACCTGCACCACAGCCGCCGACGCAGCACGCCGCCGGCTGGAGGGGCTGACCGCCGAGGTGATCGACTGCTCGGGCGAGGATCCCGGCGAGGTCGACGTGGCCGCCATCCTGACCACGCTGCGGGCCCGCGGGCTGTGCCGCGTGCTGACCGAAGGTGGGCCGATGCTGCTCGGCGCCTTTATTGAGGCCGACCTTCTCGACGAGCTGTGCCTGACCATCGCACCCATCGTCGTCGGCGGCCTGCCTCACCGCATCGCGTCCGGAACGGGCCAGCTGCAGACCCGGATGCGCTGCGGTCATGTCCTCACCGACGACGCCGGCTACCTGTACACGCGCTACGTCAAGGCATAGCCGCGGAGCCGCTGCTCGGCCCGCATCGTCGCAGGGCGGCCCGCTACTGTGGTCCGCATGAGTCGGCGCATCACCTCTGCCACGATCCTCGTGGCGGTGACCACACTGCTGGCCGGATGCGTCCCGGTCTTCGGTGCCGACCCGCGTTTCGCCACCAACTCCGGAGCTAAGCCACAAGGTGTCGCCGTCCCCAAACCGCCGCCCGGCGGACCGCCACCGATCGCGGCACCCAAGAACGATCTGTCGTGGCGCGACTGCACGTCGAAACTCAACGCCGACGCGGGCGTCCCCGGCGCGCCAGGGGTCAAGCTGGAGTGCGCCAGCTTCGATGCCGATCTCGACCCGGTCAACGGTGGATCAGGCTCGGTGAGCATCGGCGTGGTTCGCGCCCGATCGGGTAAGACTCCCAAGGAAGCCGGACCGCTTGTTTTCACCACCGGCTCTGACGTCGCGTCCTCGACCCAACTGCCGGTCTGGTTGTCACGCGCGGGCGCCGACGTGCTGAACAGTCATCCGATCGTGGCTATCGATCGCCGCGGCATGGGCATGTCAAGCCCGATCGACTGCCGCGATCGCCAGCAGCGCGACGAGATGCGCGACCAGTCGCAGTTCCAGACCGGCGACGACCCGGTGGCCAACCTCTCCGAAGCCTCCAATATCGCCACCACAAACTGCACGGACGCCATCTCGCCCGGCGATTCCGCCTACGACAACACCCACGCGGCTTCCGATATCGAGCGGCTGCGTAACATCTGGGATGTGCCGGCGGTTGCGCTCGTTGGCATCGGCAACGGCGCCCAGGTGGCACTGACCTACGCCGGATCGCGTCCAGACAAAGTGGCCAGACTGATGCTCGACTCCCCAGTTGCCTTGGGCGCCAGTGCCGAAGCTGCCGCCGAGCAACAGGTCAAAGGCCAGCAGGCGTCGCTTGACGCGTTCGCGGCACAGTGCGCCGCCATTGCCTGTGCGCTGGGTCCCGATCCGAAGGGCGCAGTCAGTGCGTTGCTGACCACCGCGCGCAGCGGTCAGGGCCTTGGCCGCGTGTCGCTGGCGTCGATCACCGGCGCCATCACCACCGCGTTGGGCTTTCCCGTCGGCGACGGCGCCGCCAACACCACCAACCTGGCCAATGCCCTGGTGGCGGCCCGTTCTGGCGACATGAACGCGCTGAACAACCTGATCAACCGCACCGCGGCGACCCAGGACAGCGACGGCCAGTTCGTCAACACGTGCAGCGACGCGGTGAACCGGCCCACCCCGGACCGGGTTCGCGAGCTGGTGGTGGCCTGGGCCAAGCTCTATCCCCAGTTCGGCACGGTGGCGGCGCTCAACCTGATCAAATGCGTGCACTGGCCCAGCGGTTCAGCACCGCAGGCGCCGAAGGAACTGAAGGTCGACGTGCTGTTGCTTGGTGTGCAGAACGACCCGATCGTCGGCAACGAAGGCGTCGCAGCAACGGCGGCCACCGTCATCAACTCGAGGGCCGCCAGCAAGCGAGTGATGTGGCAGGGCATCGGCCACGGTGCCAGCATCTACGCGGGCTGCTCGGTACCGCCGCTCGTCGGCTACCTCGATAGCGGCAAGCTGCCCGGAACCGACACTTACTGTCCCGCCTGACGGTCCAGCTGCGTTCCCTCCGGTGTACGGTGCGCTGGTGACGGCAGCTGACTCGACCAGAGGCGGCCTGCGCGAGTCTGTGCAGGCCGCATTCCGTCCCGGCCCCCAGAGCACCGCATCCATCCTGCGGGCAGTGCTATGGCCGGTGGCCATCCTGTCGGTATTGCACCGCAGCATCGTGCTCACCACCAACGGCAACATCACCGACGACTTCAAGCCGGTCTATCGCGCATCGCTGAATTTCCGTCAGGGCTGGGACATCTACAACGAGCACTTCGACTACGTCGACCCGCACTACCTGTATCCGCCCGGCGGCACCTTGCTGATGGCGCCCTTCGGCTATCTGCCGTTCGCGCCGTCGCGCTACCTGTTCATCTCGATCAACACGGTGGCCATCCTGGTCGCCGCCTACCTGCTGTTGCGGATGTTCAACTTCACGCTGTCGTCGGTCGCCGCCCCGGCGCTGATACTGGCCATGTTCTGCACCGAGACCGTCACCAATACGCTGGTATTCACCAACATCAACGGCTGCATTCTGTTGTT
>JAVROZ010000418.1:0-4346 GCA_032162485.1 Mycobacterium sp. | reverse complement strand
TCAGCCGGACTGATCTGTTGGGTCAGATCGAGGACGCCGGCTGGCGGCTCGAGCATGCCGACTGGGTCGTCACCGGCGAAATTGTCGGCATCTATTTGTTTCGGCGGGACGACACGCGGGTCAAGCCGGCGGCGGCGTCCGAGCCAGAGCCCACCAGCGCGCCGTCAGAACCGAAGAAGGCTCCTGAGAACAGAACTACGAAAGTCAGGTGCCATGCCTGCCAGCACGTGCACAGTGTGTCGGTGACTGAGACGTCCTTTGTCTGCCCGAATTGCAACGCAAGATTGCGGCGCAAATCGCACGATTCTGGTTAACCCTGCCGCGCAACGGATTAGAGGACGCCTCGTCGTTGACGCCACGAAACGGAGGTGGGAGCGCCATGACACCGCTTCTCACGGCCTGTAGTGGGTTTTTGCTCGCCGTGCTGTGGATGGACCTGATTTTCGACGTCCAGGTGTTCGGTCACCAGCAGGGTGCGGCGGAACTACCGGAGCAGGTGCTGGCCTCCATCGCGGGTTATTACCGCCGCGCGACCACCACGTCGCGTCCGATGAGCCGGCTGATTGCCCTGGTCATGGTGACCCTGTTGAGCTCATTAGGGTTTGCATCCATTCGTGGGCACCACCCCGGCTGGCTGTTGCTGACTTCGGCCGCGCTGGCCGGCGTCCCGGTGGCACTGGCGCTGGCGCACACGGTCCCAAGCGCGATTCGTCTTGGCGGCCGCCTCGACAGTCGGGTCGACCAGACCCGTCTCGCGCGTGCCATCTGCCGCGATCTCCTCATCTGCTTTGCTTGCCTGCTCGCCTTCCTAGCGCTCTGGCTGACCCACGAGCTGGCGATCGGAGTGGGCTGAGGGGCATTAGTACCAGCCGACGGGACCTGGCTGGCCAGGAGGGTGACCCACGTACTAAACTAGAACACGTTTCAGTTCTTTGCGTCGGTCAAGCTTCCTAGGAGCAGGCATGCACACCGCCCTATGCGATCAACTCGGAATTGAGTTTCCGATCTTTGCTTTCACCCACTGCCGCGATGTCGTTGTCGCCGTCAGCAAAGCCGGCGGGTTCGGCGTGCTGGGCGCTGTCGGCTTCACTCCGGAGCAGCTCGAGATCGAACTGAACTGGATCGACGACAACATCGGTGACCACCCATACGGAGTGGACATCGTCATCCCGAACAAATACGAGGGCATGGACTCGCACCTGTCCGCAGAAGAACTGGCCAACACGCTGCGTTCGATGGTGCCGCAGGAGCACCTGGATTTCGGCAAGAAAATCCTTGCCGACCACGGTGTTCCGGTCGACGAAAGCGACGGGGACAGCCTGCAGCTGCTGGGTTGGACGGAGGCGACGGCCACTCCTCAGGTCGAGGTGGCGTTGCAGCACCCCAAGGTGACGATGATCGCCAATGCCTTGGGCACTCCTCCAGCCGAGATGATCAAGCACATTCACGACGCGGGTCGCACTGTCGCAGCGTTGTGCGGCTCGCCGTCGCAGGCCCGCAAGCACGCCGACGCGGGCGTCGACATCATCATCGCCCAGGGCGGTGAGGCCGGCGGTCACTGCGGCGAGGTCGGCTCCATCGTGTTGTGGCCGCAGGTGGTCAAAGAGGTCGCGCCCGTTCCCGTCCTGGCCGCGGGCGGCATCGGCAGCGGACAGCAGATCGCCGCGGCGCTGGCGTTGGGCTGCCAGGGTGCTTGGACCGGTTCACAGTGGTTGATGGTCGAAGAATCCTCGAACACCCCGGTTCAGCAAGCCGCGTACATCAAGGCGGGCAGCCGTGACACGGTCCGCAGCCGTTCGTTCACCGGCAAGCCCGCGCGGATGTTGCGCAACGACTGGACCGAGGCCTGGGAGCAGCCGGACAACCCCAAGCCGCTCGGTATGCCGCTGCAGTACATGGTTTCCGGAATGGCTGTGCGGGCCACCAACAGATACCCCAACGAGTCCGTCGAGGTGGCATTCAACCCAGTCGGGCAGGTCGTCGGTCAATTCCAGAAGGTGGAGAAGACGTCCACCGTCATCGAGCGCTGGATCCAGGAGTACTTGGAGTCGACGACCCGCTTGGACGAATTGAACGCGGCCGCTTCCGTCTAACGGAAGCCGACCGAGCGCTAGTCCAAGTCGGGGTCCAGGTCGAGGTCGTCGTCTTTACCGGTGAACACCTCTTTGACCCTGCCGACAGCGTGCGTGCCGATGTCGATGGAGTTCTGCACGATGCCGCCGGCGCCGCCGGCGAGGTCGCCGCGGATGATGTCGCTGACGTGTTCGACGATGTCCGAGGACTTCTCGACGGCGTTGGCAGCGATGTCCCGAACCGCGTCTACGGCATCTTTGGGATCGAAGGCCATCGGTTGTCTCCTATTCGTTGGCGGAAGCTGGATAAGACTGTAGACCCGGCGAAATTCGCCGGCCGAATTGCGCGGTTACACCGATTCAGTAGTCGACGAGGGTGCGCCAGTAGTCTTCCGGAATCTCCTTGCCGGACCGCAGGACTCGGGCCAGCCCGATGGCCATCGCGATTCCGAGCAGGCCGAGCCATAGTCCCGCGAGGCCGATGAGCCACCAGAGCACGGTGGTCACCGTCGGCCATGGTGACAGGACGGCCAACACCGGCGCGAAGAAGAAGCCGGTGCCGATGTACCACGCGGATCCGGCCCGGTCAGACGCAAGGACAAACCGCAGCCACCGTGGAATCGGGGAATCGGCGGTTTGCCCGTGGGGCGTCATTCGGACTGGTAGGTCACGGCTCGGGCGGGAAGAACCCTGCGCCGGTGAACCACCCTTCTTGCCAGCCCTGAGCTCCCAGGCACAGCATCGGCAGCCCGGCCGGCGATTGCGCCGCAACCTTCGGCGACGGACACGGCGAACCGATCTGCTGGACACCACGCAACGGGTAGGAAATGACCCAGTAGCCGGTGTCGGCGGCCGGGAATTGATTGGGCGGCGGGAAGTGGCAGGCCTCGGCCTGGCCGCTGGGGCCGCGTCCGAAGATGAAGCGCTCGTAGTTGTCGCATGGCGCACCCAGCGAGGCGTCGTAGTTCATTCCCGGCACGTCGCCTTCCCAGCGCCCGTTATCGGCACTGGCCATCGGCGCCAGACCGACCGCCGCACCCGTGACCGCAGCGGCGGTGAGCAGTTCGCGAATCATGTTGGACTCCATCCATGGCACCGGCGACAGTTCATCAAGAGCATAACGATTGCTGCAGGCGCCACAAGGCCGTATCCGCGACTGGATTCAGCGTGCGGCCCGCCACTGCTGGGGCGGCCAGTTCAAGCCGGCGGGACTGACCGACACGTCGAAAAATTCGTTTGCCCCGCCGGCGTCCTCGTCGCCTGGACAACCCCTACTGAATAGGCCGCCGTTCGGCTCGGGCGTGTTTTCTCCCCAAAGCTTCCCAACTGTGATGTAGCAAGGGATTATTGGCACGAGACGAAAACAGAACATGGTTACGAGGAGTAGGTCTTGTCAACGACGCCAGCCGAACCGCAAGCCAAGCCGAACCTGCCGCACGGGTTCGATTTCACCGACCCCGACATCCACGCCGAGCGACTGCCGGTGGAAGAGCTGTCCGAGCTGCGACGAACCGCGCCGATCTGGTGGAACGAGCAGCCCATCGGGACGGGCGGATTCCAAGACGGCGGATTCTGGGTGGTGTCCAGGCACAAGGACGTCAAGGAGATCTCCCGGCGTAGCGACGTCTTTTCCAGCTTGGAGAACACCGCCCTGCCCCGCTACAAGGAGGGCACGGTTCAAGCGCAGCTCGACTCCAGCAAGTTCGTGCTGCTCAACATGGACGCCCCGCAGCACACCCACCTGCGCAAGATCATCTCCCGCGGCTTCACCCCCCGAGCCGTCGAGCGCCTGCGTGACGATCTGGCGCAACGTGCGCGGCGAATCGTTGAGGTCGCCGCGGAGAAGGGGTCCGGCGACTTCGTCGAACAGGTCTCCTGCGAGCTGCCGCTGCAAGCCATCGCTGGTCTGCTGGGCGTGCCCCAAGAGGACCGGATGAAGCTGTTCCATTGGTCCAACCAGATGGTCGGCGACCAGGATCCCGAGTTCGCCACCAACGACTCGCTGGGCGCCTCGGTCGAACTGATCATGAACGCCATGCAGATGGCGGCCGACCGTACGCAGAACCCCGGCGAAGACATCGTCACCAAACTTGTCGAGGCCGACGTCGACGGCCACAAGCTCTCCGACGACGAGTTCGGGTTCTTCGTCATCCTGTTGGCGGTGGCTGGCAACGAGACCACTCGTAACTCGATCACCCAGGGAATGATGGCCTTCACCGACTTCCCTGATCAGTGGGAGCTGTACAAGCGGGAGCGGCCCGTGACCACGGCCGA
>JAVROZ010000417.1:0-11247 GCA_032162485.1 Mycobacterium sp. | reverse complement strand
TCCTGTTGGACACCACGAGCAATCCCCGGAAAGCGTTGGCGGCGGTAGGTGTTGGTGACGTCGACGAAGCCGAGTGCGTCGGCGTCACCGTTGGCGGCCTGAGTACCCGGGTCAGCTCCCACGTCGGGAGCATGGTCAGCCAGGCTGCAGCACTGCGCACGACGGCCGCTGAGCTTCGGTTGGTGGCGGGCCGGCCGAAGCCCGACTCGGTCGCCTCCATCGCGTGGTTGGGCTACGACGCACCGAACAGCCTGCGGGATGTGACGCATGACTGGCTGGCACGCGACGGCGCCCAGCGGCTTAACAGCTTCTACAAGGGGCTAGCCGCCACCAGCAACGCGACCGATCAACGCATCACCGCGTTCGGGCATTCCTACGGCTCATTGACGACCAGCCTGGCGCTGCAGCAAGGCGCGCCGGTGAGCGATGTCGTCCTTTACGGTTCGCCGGGTGCCGAACTCACCGACGCATCGCAGCTGGGCGTTAAACCCGGCCATGCCTACTACCTGATAGGCGTCGATGACGTTGTGGCCGAGGTTCTTTCCGAATTCGACGCATTCGGTCCTGCCTTGCAGGACGTGCCAGGCATGACGCCATTGTCGAGCCACGAGGGCTACGCGCTAGGCGGCGCGTACGGGGACGGCCAGTTCCGCGAACGCGCGTACGGGCACTCGGATTATGCGCGCACGGGCAGCAACGGGGAACTTCGAATGAGTGGTTACAACATGGCTGCCGTGCTGGCCGGCCTACCCGACGACCTGATCCGGCCCGGCACGGTGGCCCCCGATCGACTTCCGGGCGGGGCGGGTGCATATGAAGCGCCGTCAATTCCTTTGCATCCCTTATGAGGCCGCGCGTATTAACGGCGGCGGCGGGCCCGCAGGTAGTCACCCACCACGGCAGCGCCCAGCCCGTCAAGATCGGGCACCACAACTCGGCCCTCCACCCGGCGCGCGATCTTGTCGAGGAATCGCGCCAGACCCGGGTCGCTGCCCAGACGAAAGATGGTGACCTGCGCACCCAGTCGCGCCATCTCGTCGAAACCCTTCACCGTGAAGGAGATGGTCCGCGGATGCGGCGGGTAGTCAAAGAACACTGAGGTACCGTCCCCGTCGAAGTCCTCCAGGTGCGCGGTCGGTTCACCGTCGGTCACCACCAGCACGACGGGTTGCGCGTTGGGGTGCCTGCGTAGATGACGCCCGGCCAGGGCGAGCGCATGATGCAAATTGGTGCCCTGCTCGTACACACCCTCCAAACCGGTCAGCTCGGCGGGTGACACCGTCCGGGCATAGCGCCCAAAGGCGATGATCTGCAGGGCATCTGAACGAAATCGAGTGGTCACCAGGTGGCTGAGCGCCAGCGCCGTGCGTTTCATCGGCAGCCAGCGATTCTCCATCACCATGGAGAATGAGGTGTCTACCAACAGCGCCACCGCCGCCTGGGTGCGCGTTTCGGTCTCGGACACCTCGACATCGTCGACGGTGATGCGTAGCGACGGACGCGTACCGTCGAGCGTGTGGGTGCCCGACTGCCGGAGCACGGCGTTGGTGAGGGTGCGGGAGATGTGCCACGGCTCGGTGTCGCCGAACTGCCAGGGCCGGGTCGCGCCGGTCAGCTCACCGGCCGCACCAGCCCGCCGGTGGTCACGCTCACCGCGCCGGCCGGAAAGTTGTTGTGCCACATCCTGTAATGCGGTCTCGCCGAGACGTCGCATGGCCTTCGGGGATAGCCGCCATTGGCCGTCGGAACCGCGATCCAAGAAGCCCTGATTGAGCAGGGCGCGTTCGAGTTCGGCCAGCGTTCGAGCATCGACAGCGGCCTCGTTGCCGAGCTGACGGGCCAGTGCGTCGAGGTCGACGTCATCCATGGTCGCGCCGGGGTAGGCCTGTGACAGCTGCTCGGCCAACTGTTCCAACTCGGCGACGTCGGCCAGTGCCTGCGTCCCCTCTCCCATGCCGAACGGATTGTCGCCAGAGAACTGCTGCTCTCCGGTCCAGTCCTCGCCCGGTCGTGCGGCCTGCAGATGGGAGTCGAGCCGGCCGAGCGCCTGCATCAGCGACGGCGACCCGAAGGCCTGCTGCGCCAACGCATCCAACTCGTCACGCTGCTCCTGGCTGAGGCTGTTCCGGAAGCGCTGGGCGGCTGCGGCACGCTTTGCCAGCGAGTCCAGCAGTTCCTCGACGTTACGCGGGTTCTCCGGGAAGTACTCGCCGTGCTTGCCCATGAAGTCGTCAAAGTCCTCCTGGGTGTCCTCACCGCGGGAGTGCTTGTCCAGCAGGTTGTTCAGGTCGTCCAGCATCTCGTTGACGCGCTGGCGGTCCTCGTCGGTGGCGCCTTCCAACGCCTCCTTCATGCCGGCAAAACGTTGGTCCAGCATTTCGCGCCCGAGCAGATCTTTGATCTGTTCGTACTTTTGGCGAGCCTCGCCACTGCGCCAGTCGTACTCGGAAAGCTCCTGGACCGCCTTGGCCGGGGACGGCGGCAGCGACTCCAGCTGGAGTTCGGAGAAGCGGGCGTCGTCGTCGAGAGCGCGGGCCAGCTCTTTGCGCTCGGCCAGCACGGCCTCGTCGAGCAATTTCTTGATATCTTGCAGAGTCCCATCTAAGTTGTTGCGGCGCAGTAAATCCCGACGCTTACGGTTGGCCTCGGCGGCCAGCCGATCGGCGCCGCGCATGCTCTCGGTGCCGCGTCGCAGCAACTCGGACAGCGCCCGACGCGGCGAGGTGCCCGCCATGACGTCCTGCCCGATCTGTTCGAGCGCCTCACGCAGATCGACCGGCGGTGCCAGCGGATCAGGTCCGCCGGTATACGCCGAGTACCGCGACGAGTGTCTCGAAACAGGGTCAGCCATAGACGGTTTGCCCCTCCCCGGATACCTTGTCGACCCGCTTTGCGAGGTACAGCGCCTCGAGCGCGAGTTCCAGTGCCGCAGCCCGCTCCCCTTCGGATTCAGCGCCGAGTTTCGCCGCGATCTTGTCCACCACGGGCAGCCCTGGCACCGCGGCCAGCACGTCCTTGGCCGACACCCGCTCGCCCGTCGTCACGGCGGCACCGCCCTCGACGGCAGACACCAGCGTGCCGACGTCGATGCCGCCCAACACCCGGGAGGCCGTGTCGGCGGTCGAGCGGCGCAGTAGGTGCTCGAGCACGGCCTGCTCGCGGCCTTCCTCGCCCGACTCGAATTCCAGCTTGCCGCGCAGGACGTCGATCACCGTGCCCAAGTCGACGACTCGGGCCACCGGGTCGGTCTCCCCCAGGATCGCGCCGCGATGCCGGGCCGCCGCCGCCACCGTCTCGGCCGCCGCGATGGCGAACCGCGCCGACACCCCAGAGCGCTGGTCGACCGAACTGGACTCCCGCAGGTAGCGGGCGAACCGTGCGATCACCTGCATCAGGTAGTCGGGCACTTGGGCGCTCAGATGCGCCTCCTGGGCGATGACACCGATTTCGGCCGATAGCTCGAGCGGATAGTGGGTCCGGATCTCGGCGCCGAACCGGTCCTTGAGCGGAGTGATGATTCGCCCGCGGTTGGTGTAGTCCTCCGGGTTCGCGCTAGCCACGACAAGTACGTCGAGGGGCAACCTGAGCGTGTAACCACGGACCTGGATGTCGCGCTCTTCCATGACGTTGAGCATCGACACCTGGATCCGCTCGGCGAGGTCGGGCAGCTCGTTGACGGCGACGATGCCGCGGTGCGCGCGGGGGATCAGCCCGTAGGCGATGGTTTCAGGGTCCCCGAGGCTGCGGCCCTCGGCGACCTTGATCGGGTCGATGTCGCCGACCAGATCGGCCACGCTGGTGTCCGGGGTGGCCAGCTTCTCGGTGTAGCGCTCGCTGCGGTGCTTCCAGGCCACCGGAAGGTCGTCCTGCTGCTGGGCGGCCCGCCGGATCGACTCGGGAGTGATCGGTGTGAATGGGTGCTCGCCGAGTTCGGATTCGGCGATCACCGGCGTCCACTCATCGAGTAGTCCTGTCAGTGCCCGCAACAGCCGGGTCTTGCCCTGGCCGCGTTCGCCCAGCAGGACAAAGTCGTGCCCGGCGATCAGGGCCCGCTCCAATTGTGGAATTACGGTGTCATCAAAACCCAGGATCCCAGGCCACACATTGTCGCCCTCGGCCAGTGCGGTCAGCAGATTCTCGCGGATTTCCTGCTTAATCCCCCGCTCACGATGACCGGAGGCACGCAGCTCCCCGACGGTGCGGGGCAAATTGCTCGGTGAAGTCACCTCTCCACGCTACGACGCCGTCTTTCGTTGTGCCGACGAGAGTGACTTTCCCGACCCACTTCCCGGCGTGTCGGTCGTGGATTTCACTCTCGGCAGAGCCGGTTAGTGCGCGAAGTGACGTGCACCGGTGAGATACAGGGTGATCCCGGCCTTTGTCGCAGCCGCTGTAACCTCGTCGTCGCGCACCGAACCGCCGGGGTGCACGATCGCCTTGACCCCGCCGCCGATCAGCGTCTCGAGGCCGTCGGGGAACGGGAAGAAGGCGTCGGAGGCACCGACCGCGCCCTGCACCCGCTCACCGCCTCGTGCACCCCCTCGTTCGACAGCTAACCGGGAGGCGTCCACCCGGTTGACCTGCCCCATACCGACGCCGATGGTGGCACCATCGGCGACGATGACGATCGCGTTCGACTTGACCGCGCGGCAGGTACGCCAGGCGAATACCAGATCGGTGAGGGTGGCCGGGTCCGCGGGTTCGCCGGTGGCCAGCGTCCAGTTGTTCGGATTGTCGCCGGGGGCATCGAGTTGGTCGCGCTGCTGAATCAATAGTCCGCCACTGATCGGTCGCAGCTCGTGGCCGCCGGTGAGCGGCTCGGAGGCCAGCAGCACCCGGATGTTCTTCTTACGCGTCAACAGATCAAGGGCACCCGGGGCATAGGCCGGGGCGACGATCACCTCGGTGAAGATGGTGCTGACGTACTCCGCCATCTCGACGCTCACCTCGGTGTTGGCGGCGATCACACCCCCGTAGGCGCTCAACGGGTCGCATTCGTGGGCCTTGCGGTGTGCGTCGGCGACCGAAATGTCGGAGATCGCGATGCCGCACGGGTTGGCGTGTTTGATAATCGCCACGCAGATCTGCTCGTGATCGAAAGCAGCCCGCCAGGCGGCGTCCGCGTCGGTGAAGTTGTTGTAAGACATCTCTTTTCCGTGCAGCTGCTCGGCCTGCGCCAGACCCGGCCAAGCGGCGGGGTCGGTGTAAAGCGCGGCCTGCTGGTGCGGATTCTCGCCGTAGCGCAGCGTCGTCTCGCGGCGCCAGTTCTTGGCGAAGAAATGCGGAAACTCCTGGGCGGGTTCTTCGGGTGCCAGCGTGGACTGCATCCAAGTCGCCACGGCGATGTCGTACTCGGCAGTGTGCTGAAAAGCCAGCGACGCCAGTTTTTTGCGTTCGGCCAGGGTAAATCCGCCGTTGCGCACCGCAGCCAGCACTCCGTCGTAGCCGCGAGGATCAGTGACAACGGCGACGCTGGGGTGATTCTTGGCCGCCGCACGCACCATCGAGGGCCCACCGATGTCGATCTGCTCGACGCACTCGTCGACGCCAGCCCCGGATTCGACGGTCTGAGTGAACGGGTAGAGGTTGACCACGACGAGTTCGAAACCGGCAATGCCGAGTTCCTCGAGCGCAGCTTGGTGTTCTGGTTTTCGGAGATCGGCCAACAAACCGGCGTGCACTTTCGGGTGCAGGGTCTTGACTCGGCCGTCGAGCACCTCGGGGAAGCCCGTCAGTTCCTCGACACGGGTAACCGGAATCGCTTTGTCGGCAATGGTCTTCGCCGTCGATCCAGTCGAGACGATCTCGACGCCGGCCGCAGCGAGCCCTTGGGCGAGTTCGACCAGCCCCGTCTTGTCGTAGACGCTGATCAACGCGCGACGGATCGGCCTTTTGTCGATGCTCATGCTGCGCTCATCCCAGGGTCGCCTTTCGTTCAATCACCGTCATGCCGCCAGTTGCGATGGCGGCCACCACGTTCACCAGGAGTTGTCGTTCTACGACCTTGATCCGTTCGTGCAAGGTCTCTTCATTGTCGCCGTCAAGCACCTCGACAGGTTGCTGAGCCAGTATCGGGCCGGTGTCGACGCCGGCATCCACCAGGTGCACCGTACAGCCGGTGAGTTTCACGCCGTAGGCCAGCGCGTCGCGGACGCCGTGCGCGCCGGGGAAAGCCGGCAGCAGCGCCGGATGAGTGTTGAGGGTGCGTCCGCTGAACCGCCGAAGGAATTGTGGCCCAAGGATTCTCATAAATCCGGCGGATACCACCAGATCAGGTCGGTGCGCCGCGGTGGCTTCGGTGATGGCGGCGTCCCAGATGTCGCGTTGTGGATAGTCGCCCACCCGGACGGTGAAGGCCGGTATCGCGGCGTCGGCGGCGATCTCGGTGGCCCGACACTCGCGGTCGACGCCCACGGCGACGACGCGCGCCGGGTAGTCGCCGACGGCGGCATCGAGCATTGACTTCAGCAGCGAACCCGTACCGGAAGCCAGCACCACCAGTCGCGCCGGTGCACTCGGGGGTACACGGAGCGGTTCCTGCACAGTGAGCGAGCCTAGTCGGGCGGCGATGCCACCCGCTTTGCGACCGGACGCTCACGAGTGCCTTACCCCAAGGCCACGACGCGCAACGTCACTGGTTGCCGCGGCTAGTTCTCGGCGTCGCGAGGCTCATACGGGTCAGGAGTCGGGTGCTCGGGCGCTGGCGCTTCGTCGTCAACGGCGAACTCGTCCTGGCCCGGTGCGTCGTCATCCCGTGCGATGTCGTCGTCGAAAAGCCCCAACACCGGCTCCTCGTCATCCTCAACAACCGGATCCGGGGCCGCCGGCTTGGGGCGAGGTCGACGTGGACGTCGCCTGATCCCTCCGGCCATCACCACGGTGACCGCGCCGACGACCGCAAACCAGAAGAGCACGCCGATGAAAAAAGCGCTCTTATCAACGCCGACGTCGCCGAAGTTACCCAGTCTGCCGCCCCCACCGAATCCGAGGAGGGTCATCACCGCGGCGCCAATCACGGCCGCGAGCAGCAACTTGATGATGGCCGGGACGACTGGGAGAGCCTGCCGAGCGCATTGCTGTCCTACTGCCACCCCGGATGACGCGCCGATGATCAGCAGCGCCACCCAGATCGGGCCGAGCGGCGGTGTGGGGGCAGCGGCCAGGATCGGCAGCGCCGGCACATCGCCTCCGAAGACGGTGAACGAACTGAACGTCGCAAAGCCGATGTGGGCGCTGGAGCCGACCGCGACGGCTGAGGCACCCACGACGACGTTGGGCGCATACAACACCGACAGCATGGTGAGGTTGAACTGACCCCAGATGGACTCGGTAATGCCATACAGGTCTTGCATGGTCCCCCAGTGCACGACCAACGATCCCGCCGTCACCAAACCCGACAATCCAAGCAACGCCAGCACCCCGGCGACGGCTGCGCGCAGTGCATCGCCCAGCCAATTGGGCAGTGGAGAGGCGGCCAGCGCGCGTCGCCCCACCCGCGACCACACCCCGATCGCTGCCCCGATGATGTGCACCACCAGAACGCTGGTGAATGCCCGCAGGGCACTGGGTGTCTCCAGTTCAGTCAGCACCGACGAAGCGTCGTGGATAACCGCCAGGGCGATGGCCGTCATCAGCAAGGGCCCGCCCAGCGACGACGCGATGACCCAGCGCACGACCAACCACGACGAGTGCGGCGAGGTGGCGCGTGCAGTGGTGCGCACGGTGCCCCACACCATCAACAGCGCCGGCAACAGCGGCATGACGCCCAGTTCCCGGCCACCGATCGAGATCGGCACCTGGTGTACGCCGAGCCACATGC
This sequence comes from Mycobacterium sp., assembly GCA_032162485.1. Taxonomy (GTDB): domain Bacteria; phylum Actinomycetota; class Actinomycetes; order Mycobacteriales; family Mycobacteriaceae; genus Mycobacterium. The sequence continues at coordinate 3,428 of JAVROZ010000417.1, read as the reverse complement.
TGGCGATGGCGCCCAACGCGCCGGTCATGTCGCTGTTGGCGATCAGGAGTTGGAGCAGTGTGACGGCCGCGATAACGACCAGCGCCACCACGGCAGGCGCGAACGCGACCCTGACGAGGTCACGTGCCTGGCGAGCACCCGCGACCCGGTTGTCCCCGTTCTTTTCCGACACCCTTGTCACTCTTCGCGCGCGACCCCGACTAGGCGCGAGAGCGCACGGCTATACCGGCGCCGAACCAGGTGACTGGTGACCCTGGCCGTACTGCTGACCCCCAGCGGGGTTTGAGTAGTTGACCGGGGCCGAACCGTCCTGCGATCCGGTACCGGCACTGACCGGCGGCGGCGGGCTGAAGCTCGGGAAGCCGGTGGGTGGGGTGTGGCTGGATGGTCCCTGATGTTGTTGCTGGGGCGCGGGCTGCGCCGGAGCCTGGGCGGGAAATCCACCGGATTGCGGGTTGGGACCCGACGGGTAGCCGCCGTATTGCGAACCGTAGCCGGGTTGGGCCGGGTTCTGCGCGGGCTGCTGTGCACCCGCCTGACCGTAGTACCCAGCCGGTTGACCCCCGTACTGCCCGTACTGCTGCCCGTACTGCCCGTACCCGCCGAACGGGTCGTATTTGGGCCGCGGAGTCGGAGCGGTGATCACACCCACGTCCAGCAGCAGCGCACCGACGGCGGCCACTGCCTCGAACACGATGCATACCAAGACGACCCACAGCGCCCAGCCCGTCGAGAACGAGTCGGGCTTGCTGAAGGTGGTGGAGATGATCATCAGCACTGCCAGTACAGAGAGCACCGCGACAGGCGCCAGGCGACTGGTGACCTTGGGCAGCAATCCCACGCCGGCAATCAGCGCAGCCAGGACCGCAACCGGAACCGCGAAGCCGGTGTCACCGGACACGTCGCCGCCGATGCCACCGATGTCCGATTTGTAAGTGAACAACGGGCCGAAGCTGAAGAAGTACGCCAACAGCCCCAGGGCGGTCACCGCAATCGCCAGGTACAGGCCCAACTTGCTTTCTCCGGGCTCGGCCGGGGCGGGCGCGGGGCTGGCGGCTCCGTACGAGCCGGGTGGCTGCGCCGGTGGATATCCGGGACTACCGGGCGAGTAGGTCATGAACCCTCCTGTTGCTACTGGTGCCTTGAAACGCTGAGGCGGCGCGTTGCTGCCTGCCGTGACGTCTCATGCCATTCGACCAACCACGCTAGCGCACCTTTCGCAACTAATGCCCGCGGCCGCTCGTGGCAACGTCCACCCGTCGGCATCATCCGGGCGGGGCCGCTGGCGGGCAAAAGTAGAACACGTTCTAAATTGAGGCATGGACTACGGACTCGTGCTGTTCACCAGCGACCGCGGCATCTCCCCGGCGGCAGCCGCGAAACTCGCCGACGAGCACGGTTTTCACACCTTCTACGTGCCTGAACACACCCATATACCGATCAAGCGCGAAGCGGCTCACCCGACGACCGGCGATGAGACGCTGCCCGACGACCGCTACATGCGGACGCTGGACCCATGGGTGAGCCTCGGCGCCGCGTGCGCGGTCACGTCCCGAGTCCGGCTATCCACAGCGGTGGCGCTGCCCGTCGAGCACGACCCGATCACCCTGGCAAAAAGCATTGCCACGCTGGACCATCTGTCCGGCGGGCGGGTCAGCCTCGGCGTCGGGTTCGGCTGGAACACCGACGAGCTCGCCGATCACAATGTGCCGGCGGGGCGCCGTCGCACCATGCTGCGCGAGTACCTCGAGGCGATGCGGGCCCTGTGGACGGAGGAGGAGGCCGCCTACGAAGGCGAGTTCGTCAAATTCGGGCCGAGCTGGGCGTGGCCCAAGCCGGTGCAGTCACACATACCGGTGCTGGTGGGTGCGGCGGGCACCGAAAAAAACTTCAAGTGGATCGCGCGCAGCGCCGACGGCTGGATCACCACCCCGCGTGACTTCAACATCGACGAGCCGGTGAAGTTGTTGCAGCACACCTGGGCTGCGGCCGGCCGGGACGGCGCGCCGCAGATCGTGGCCCTGGACTTCAAACCGGATGCCGAAAAATTGGCGCGCTGGGCCGAACTCGGCGTAACGGAAGTCCTGTTCGGCCTGCCGGACAGCGACGAAGACAAGATCGCCGCCTATGTGGAGCGCCTCGCCGGCAAGCTAACTTCCTTCGCCTAACGCGGCCTGACCTCCCAGCATTCACCCCGGCGTCAGGTAGTCCGTTACGCGATGCCGCCTTCCCCGTGATGGCGATGGTGGTGACTCTGATCACCGTCCACTCGTATCGGGGGGTATGAGACGTCGTTTGTCACCGCGATTGCCTCAGCCCAACACGCAGCGGTTCCCGTAGTCGAAGGAACTCACCCGGACCGCCGATCCCAGCGGCTCGCCGTCGGTCAGCAAAGCGATCAAGTCGTCGTCCTCCGTGGTCGCCAAGAAGCGGCTGTCGTCGGCGGCCAGCCGACCGATCACAATCCCGGTCGGACGTCCGTTGTCGCGGCGCACGGTATAGGTCTCGATGGTGGCGTGGCCGTCGCAATTCTCGCTCACCGGCACGGTGGGTCCGCCGTCAATCTGAGCCTGCAGCTGCGCGCTACGATCCGGCTTCCATTCCGCCGGGGCGGTCGAGTACACCCCGACGGAATACTTGCTAAGCATTCCACCGTTCGCCCCGACGAGACCGAATTGACCTGGCGCCCTTCGCATTCGGGTCACCGTCTCGGCGATACCGTGCATCGAGTAGTTGTTGCCTGCGCCGCCGAAGAACGGCAGGCCACCGGTCAGGGTCAGACCGCGGGGGTCATCAGGAGCGATGCCCAGGCCGTCGCAGATGTTGAACACCGGCACCGGGAAGCAGCTGTACAGGTCGAAGGTCGCGAGGTCGTCAACACCGATCCCGGCCACACTCAGCGCCTCGCGCGCCGCCATGATCGCCGAAGGGGCGTGCCCGAGATCCGGGCGGTCCAGCATCCCCTGTTCCTCCAGGTCGGCATGCCCGCGCAAATACACCCACTTTTCCGCGGGGACTCCCAGCCGCTGCGCCGCCGAGACCGACATCAGCAGCGCCGCAGCGCCCTGGTTCACCTGATCGCGGGCGACCATCAGCCGTGGGTAGGGCTCCGAAATCATGCGATTGCGCTCGGTCACTGTCATCAGTTCATCCACGGTGCGCTCCACCGGAGCGGCGGAGAACGGATTAGCCGCCGCGACCTTGCTGAAAGGGGAGAACAGCTCGGCCATCCGCCGCAGATACTCGGCCGGACCCAAGCCTGTCGTCGCCCGACGCGCGTTCTCCATCAACGCGTACTGGGTCGGCGCATCGACCAGTCGGTGAATCACCGTGTAGCGCGAGATCAGTTTCTCGATGCCCGAGCCGCGATCTTCCAAGTCGCCCTCGACGGTCTCGCTGAAGTCCGGCTTGGTTTCAGCCTCCGCAAA
>JAVROZ010000416.1:0-5734 GCA_032162485.1 Mycobacterium sp. | reverse complement strand
ATCGTGCACCTATCTTGGCGAGGGATAGGCCCGACTCATACAGCTGGGCAGCCTCAGCGATCTGGTCGTCAATCACGCGTTGCTTTCGGATGGGGACGTCGACTTCTCGGAGCAGCTTGATGACACTGGTCTTGCTGATGCCGAACCTTCCGGCGAGAGCCGTTAATGGCTCACCTGCCTCGTATCGGGCCACGATTTCGGCCACCGTCCCCGGTTTCAGGCGTTGAGCGAGCTTGAAGGGTTGGGGTGTAACACTCTGCTGTCGAGAGCGATCGGACCGGCGAACAGCGCTCCCATCTCGGGAAATCAGTCCCGCAATACGCAAAATCTGCAATGTTTCTGACACAGTGTCACGCTTCGAGTCCCCTTAGCTCCACCCTAAACCCCGCTCTGACCTCGGTCGAAGCGGGTTTTTCAGTCATTAGTCAGAAGCCGGCCTATAGCCATGTGCCCGCGCGAACCAGCGGCGCGATCGCCTCGAGTGCCGCCAGTTCGCCAGGCGGGACGTCAAGTCGCGTCCGCTCCGAACGTTCCGTTCGGCGCCCTTTGCCGCGAGTCGGGTGCAGACTGGCAGTTCGACGTCAATAGCGCGGAATCCGGGCACAGCGCCGGAGTCAGATGCTGGCGGTTGATCCACAACCCGCGAGGAAACTTGATCAGACCCGAAGGCGAAGTATGAACGTTCGCGGATATCCGCGGGCTGCACTGGCGGTCGCGGTGTCGGTGCTTGTTTGCCTGGGCCTCATCCTTTGGCTCACCTGCGGGTGGGGTGGTGACGGCGCCCTATCTGTCGTCGACTCTGTTGGCGTCGTCCCGTTCGCGATCTACGCGAGCGTGTGCTCGGCAGTGGCCGCGCGGTCGGCCCATAAGCGCATCCGCGCTGCCTGGACCACTATGGCAATCGCGCTGGCGGCTTTGGCGGTGTCCGGACTGACTGGGGCGTTCTATTCGCTAGTCCTGCGCGATATCCCAAATCCTTCACCAGCAGATGGGATCTACTGGGCATTTTGCGTGCTGGCCGTCGCTGCGATTCTGCAGTTGCCGGCCGGGCTGACCCGACGCGCCCGGATGCGCCTGGCGCTGGACTGTCTCGTCGTCGCCGTGGCTCTGTTGGTGCTTTTGTTGGCCACCGGCGGGCAAACTTTTTACCACGAGACGCTTCGTGAAGGCGCATCCGGACTCGCCAGGGGCCATGTGTATCCGGCGCTCGATCTTTTCGTGGCGGCGGTTGCTGTGCTGGTTCTCGCGCATGCCGGTGTCGGACAGCGTGGCCCGCTGTGGTTGATCTCGGCCGCATTCGCGTTGCGGGAGTTGTCCGACGTCGCGCTTGGGTATCAGCGTGCATTCGGACGCTTCGACGCCGCTTGTCTGGCCGATATCGGCTGGGCGATTTCGCTGACCGTCCTCGGTGCCGCAGCTCTGATGGCCAGGAGGCCGCGACCGCCGGCGCAACCGACCGATCTGGTGCCCGCCTGGGCATCGCTGTGGCTGCCGTACCTGCCGTTGCTGCTGGCCGGCACTATCGGGCCGGCCGCGGTTATGACAGGGCCGCTTCGAGTCGGGGTTCCCGTGCTGATGACACTCGTCGTCCTGCGCCAGTCATACGCCGCGTGGGAGAGCCGGCGACTGCTTTCCGCGGCGGCCGATCAGGCATTGCGGGATCCGTTGACCGGGCTGGCGAACCGGACCCTGTTTCACGACCGGTTGGCCCACGCCATGGCGCTGCGCCGCCGTGACGAACGGGTGGTGGCGGTGATTTCGCTGGACCTCGATGACTTCAAGCTGGTCAATGACAGCTTGGGCCACCCGGCTGCCGACAGCGTGTTGGTCGGTGTCGGCGAGCGCCTCTCTCGCTGCGCGCGGCCGGGGGACACGGTCGCCCGTTTGGGAGGCGACGAGTTCGCCCTTTTGCTTGAGGGCCGGGTGGATCTTTCGCAGCTCATCGCCGAAAATGTCGTCGAGGCCTTCGAGGAGCCGTTCGTGATCGACGGCCAGGAGATGCTGCTGCGCCCAAGCGTCGGGATGGCGGTCACCTCGCCGGCCGAGCCGGATCTGGCGCCGGAAGCCTTGGTGACGCAGGCCGACATGGCGATGTATGCGGCCAAACGCTCGCGCAGCTCGGGGGTGTACACGTTCAGTCCGGACATGATGCTGGTCGATTCCGATCTGGTGGAGGAGGCGGGCAAAGGTGCTGGTTCGTCCGCGAGCAACGGGGCTTCGCAGGTTCGCTTGTTGGGTGAATTGCGCCACGCTATCGACCGCGGCGACCTCGATGTGGTCTACCAGCCGAAGCTGGAGTTGAGCACGGGCCGCGTCGTGGGTGTGGAGGCGCTACTGCGATGGCCGCACCCGCAGTTGGGTGTGCTGCGACCGGACACATTCATCTCGCTGGTACGTCAGCAAGGTTTGATGCGGCCGGTTACCGATCTAGTGCTGGAGAAGGCGCTCGATGACGCTGCGCGGTGGGTTTTGCTGGGAGCCGAGACGTCGGTGGCGGTGAACATGTTTGCACCATTTCTGCGCGACATGAAACTGCCCGACAGGCTCTGCTGTGCTCTTGACCACCGTGACCTTCCGCCGGACATGCTGACCGTAGAGATCACCGAGGATGTCGTACTCAACGAACTGGGGCAGGTGATGGCGGTCTTGCAAAGGCTGCGCGAGTGTGGGATCCGGGTGGCGATCGACGATTTCGGCAGCGGGTATTCGGCACTGAGCTACCTGCGTGATCTACGGATCGACGAGGTGAAACTCGACCGCCATTTCATTGCATCGGTGACCAGCCATGAGCGGGCCGCGGCGATCGTTTGCGCGGTTATCGATCTCAGCCACGACTTGGGTATCACCGTGGTTGCCGAAGGTGTCGAGGACGCCGAGACGGTGATCTGGCTGCGTGAACACGGCTGCGATATTGGGCAGGGCTACTACTTGGGCATGCCAGTCGCCGCCTCGTTGGTGGAGGATCTCGTCGTTGCTAGCCGCGCGGAGCCAGCTTCGCTCCCGCACGAACCTGCCTGAGGATCTGTGCGGTTCCGGTGACAGTTCCGCGGTATCGGGTGTAGCTGGACGTCCTTGACGGGGCTGTGATTAGCGATGTTGCCCGGTATGGGATGTCGCGTCGGACAGTGTATGCGCCGCGTCGGAGGCGACGGGCTTCTACCGGATCCATAGCGCCGCTATCCGATGAAAAAATTTGCGCGCCTTTCCGCGCACGGTGATTTTTAGGGTTAACATCAGGTGAACGATTCGCTAACTCCCGGTGCCGCCGGGAGGCTGACCGCCGCACCTGAAATCACTAACCACGACCCCGTCGGGGGGCTAGCAGAACGGAACCCCTGCCATGTTTACTCGCATCACCGTCTCTGTCGGATCCCTGTCGGTCGCGATCTTGGCGCTAACCGGCGCCGCAATTCTGCGCAGCGGCGCAGCATCAGCCGACCCAAACCAGGATGACCGGTTCCTGGCACTGCTCAGTCAAAACGACGTGCCTGCCCTGTCGGGTGTGCCGAGCCTTATCGCCACAGCGCATCAAATTTGCCGCAATCTCGATGCCGGGATGTCGGCGGACGCCTTGGTGGACGCGCTGGTGGACAACGCGAATAACGTCACCCCTGGTGCCGACCGAGCCCGACTCGCGCGTACCGAGGCCCGGTTCCTCAATGCCGCAGTGGAGGCCTACTGTCCGAACAATCAGGGAAGGGCGGCTGTCACCATTCCTGCAGGATGGAATGAGCCGAGACACCGGGTGGTGCTAGCTTCGCTGATCAAAGAGACCAACCCGGCAGACCCGCTTCCACCAGCACCGGGAGCGGACGCTCAAAATCTGACACCACCACAGGCAGTGGCCCCCCCACCCCCAAGGAAGGTGGCACCTCCTGTTGTTGGTCCTCCGCCAGGAGGCGGCGGAGGAGGCGGGGGCAGTGGTGGTGGTACCGGCGGGGTCGCCCCAATACCGCCCATGGAACCCGGCATTATCGCGCTGGCGCCGTAAGCGCTCAGTAAGCGTCCGCGCGGATGTGGGTTGTGCTTCCTGCCCTCTGCAGAAGTTGCTGCTTCGCGCACGCCTCACCGCCTTCGTGTTCCGCAGCCCAGACATGTTCTGCGACACGGCCATGATTAGCTGCCTCAGCGCTCGATCATCTCCATTTGCGCCTCGTTATGGTGGCCACCCGACGCCGGTGTGAGCTCGTCCAGTCGCTTCATCTGCTCGGCGCTGAGGACGTCGCTGTCTGCCGCGATGTTCTCTTCGACGAGCGACGCGCCTCTTGCCTGGAATGGCGCGAGGTCATCGCCTTTCGCCAGCAGCCAGGCGAGGGCTTCCGCTGAAGTTCTCGCCGGCGAAACGGGGGCGAGTACGGCACAAGTCGATGCCGAGCTCACGCAGACGGGTAGCACCTCGGGTTCCTGATCCCGCGCCCACAGTGAGTACTCGGACTGCAGCGCGGCGATCCGGTGCACAGGTCATAGGACACCGCTAGACATTCGGTTCCCTGGGGCTCCCCGGGAATTGGCCTAGCGCAGGGGCCAAACGTGTTTCGGCTGAGCTTTCGTGGGAACCCAATCAGAGCAACTCCGCAGCTAGAGCGGAATCTAGGGAGTCATGATGAGCGCCACCCACAGCGAAGGAACCGATCGACCAAGAGGCACTGTTGACGAGGACGCCAACCCGCCGCTGACGGACAGTACGAAGACTGACGTGCAGCCCGACCCGGAGGATCCAATCGTTCCCCAGGACACCGGATCTGCCGTGCCGCCCTACGAGGGACGCCAGCAAAGCTCCACGGAAGCGGGCACTGCCGGCCGCGGCGACAACGAACAACAGAGCCCGAGCCCGGGGCATGCCGGGACGACTACCGCGACGCACGAACACGATGACTCGGCGGTCGGCCCGGCCCATACGCCGGGAGTTGGTCGCGCCGAGAACAAGTCCTGACAATACGGCTACGGTCAATCGCCACCAGTCGCGGAGCAACCGCGACAGGTTCGGGCACCGCTTATGCCGACATCACTCACAAGCGAGAAGCGTGCACAAATTCGCATCGCTGTGCCAGTCGGTGAACCACGAGCGGCAAGGTCTATGTCGGCGAGGTGGCCGTCAGTACACGCACATGCTGGCGAGTTGGCCGAAGTGCTCGGAGATCCCGCTAACGAGCTTGAGCGCCAATCGGATTCGGCATCGACGCTACGGGTGATCGTGACTCTGTTAGACCAGCGTTCAGGGGGTATACGCGGTTGACAGTGAGGTCGGCTTGAAGAACAAAGGAATCGCGTATGAGCTTTGTCAGCAGAACTTTTCGCACACTGGGTCGCACCGTAAGAGGTGCGGCCACGGCGACGGCAGAGGTGCCGACAGCCGCTTTGGTCATCAGTACGATCGGCATGTTCAGTCTAGTCGATTGGCCAATCGTGTTGAGCGTAAGTGCCGGCGCCTTGGTGCTGCAACGTATTGCCCGAACCCCCGACGAGTCCTCACAGGATGTCGAGGCGTCGCTGATCGCGGCGCCCAGCGCCGCGTCGAACGGTTCTGCGCCACCCAAGACCTTGAGTAGAGCGCCGAGAAAGGCGCCAGGCCGCCGGGCGGGAACGGCTTAAAGCCACGCCTCATCGCCGCACGACCAGCTGGATCTTTTGAAGTCGATGGGCACAAAACCTCTCGTAGTGACGCCCTACGACGCGGTCCGACGCATGGGACGCCGGATTGAACGAATGTCGAAAATGAATTCATCGACGAAGG
>JAVROZ010000415.1:0-4397 GCA_032162485.1 Mycobacterium sp. | reverse complement strand
GTGAATTCCTCGCGCTGGCCAGAAAAACAGCCGATTCGAAGGATGAGTGACCACCCGTGACCACGACCGCATTAGCCGACGCCGTTCAGACCGCCACCATGCACCGAGACGACGCGCCACTGGGCCGCACGGCAAGATTTCGCCTCCGCAAGCGGTTCGCCGATCTTCCGTGCTGCCATCGCTCGCGGTCCCGCCAGGGCGCGAAGGGCTTCTTCCTGCACGGCTACGAACGGCACTTCGAGATCGAATTCGCCTGCGCTGAAACCGATCCCGGCACCGGGACGGTGATTGACGCCGGCTGCCTCAGGCAGGTCCGCGCCGCGCTGGCGCGCCAGTTCGACCACACCACGCTGATCGCGTGCGACGACCCGCAGCGCGAGTTGTTCGAACTGCTGGCGGCCCAAGACGCGCTCGATTTGCGGATCATGCACTGCACCGGCATGGAGGCATCGGCGGCGTGGGTGTTCGACACGGTGGAGCGCATCGTCGGACAGGCGACCGGTGGCCGCGTCTGGGTGTCCCGCATCGAAGCCAGCGAGAATCGCAACAACGTGGTCACGCTGATGGCAGACTGACTGGCCTGCGGTCGACGAGGACCGCACCGATGGAGGATTATGCGATCGTGAGCGCCTCGGTCATCGGCTGCGTGGGAACCGTGGTGGTGCCAACCCGCGGTGCCCACGGCGCCGGCGAGGTCCTGCTGACAGTGCGCGGCTACAAAGAGACTTTCCTGGCCCGGTCCGACGAACCTCTACCGAAGGGCACCAAGGTGCTGGTGGTCGAGTCGCACGGCGCCAGAACGGTGATCGTCGAGCCGTGGCAAGACCCAACAGAACTTTCCTGAAGCAAACCAAAACACAAGGAGTACAACAATGCTCGGTTATCGAGTGCCCGCACCGGATGAGGCGATGCTGATTTCCGGCGGAAAGGCCAAGAGCAACGCGCCATTCCGCGTCGTGACAGGCCACGGCGCCTTCGTCATCCCGTTCTTTCGCAAGGCTGCGTTCCTGACGCTGGCCATGTGCGAGTCCGAGGTCGCCGAAAAGTGCGTCACCCAGCAGGGCATCACCCTCAACGTCCGGGCGGTGATCGCGTTCAAGGTCGGCAACGACCCGGAGAGCATCATCGCGGCCGCACAGCGATTCCTGTCCGATCAAGACCAGATGCAGGTGCTTACCGGCCGGATATTCGCCGGTCACCTGCGCTCGATCATCGGCTCGATGACCGTCGAGCAGATCATCCGAGAACGCCAGAAGCTGGCGACCGAGGTGCTCGACGGCTCCAAGGAGGAGATGGCCCGCATCGGGTTGGGCGTCGACGCCCTGCAGATCCAGTCCATCGACGACGGCGGGCTGGGCTACATCAATGCCATGTCGGCCCCACACAACGCCGCCATCCAGCAGATGGCGCAGATCGCCCAGGCGCAGGCGAACCAGAAGGCCGCGGAGGCAGAGCAGGAGTCCCAGCGCCAGCAAGCCGAATTCGCCCGTCAGACCGCCGTCGTCAAGGCTCAGTACAAGGCCGAGGTCGATAAGGCTCAGGCGGAGGCAGCCCAGGCGGGCCCGCTGGCCGAGGCGGAGGCCACCCGTGAGGTGCTGGCCATGCGGACCGAACTGGCCCAACGTGCCGCCGAACTGCGCCAGCAGGAGCTGGTGGCCGAAGTGGTGAAACCCGCCGAGGCAGAAGCCGAACGGGTCCGCATCCTGGCTCTCGCCGACGCCGAGAAGATGAAGATTCAGGCCGAGGCGGCGGCGTCACACAACCGGGTGGCGCTGGACCGGATGCTCATCGACCAGCTGCCCGAGATCGTCGACAAGGCGGCGCGCGGACTGGCCGGCTCTAACCTGACAGTGCTCAACGGCGCTGAAGGGCTGAGCCAGGTGACCAGTGGCCTGGTGTCGCAGGGCCTGGCCATCTTTGACGCGGTACGCAACGGGATGGGGCGATACGACGACGAGGAGGGCTTCGGTCGAGATCAAGTGGTGCCTTTCACCCCGAAGGACGGTTCCGCGACGTAAATACCGCTCGATGGGGTATCACTTAAGCCCCACACACCCACATGCAATCTTTAGCGGGGCGAAAGGTCGGCGCACGTGAACGACAAAGTCGAGTCAACGGACCTGGCGGCAGCGGCTCGCGATCAACTCGCCGCCGAACTGGCGCGGCTCAAGCAGCGGCACAATCGCCTGGAGGTCGAGGTTAAAAGCGACCGCGGCATGGTCGGGGATCACGGCGACGCGGCCGAGGCGATCCAGCGCGCCGAGGAGCTGGTGGTACTGGCTGATCGGATCAACGAGCTGGACCGGCGGATCAAGGCCGGTCCATCGAGTTCCGATCAGTCGGAAGCATTGCCGGGGGGAACCGAGGTCACGTTGCGCTTCGCCGACGGTGAAGTGGTCACGATGCACGTGATCTCGATCGTCGAGGAAACACCGGTGGGCCACGAAGACGTGACGCTGACCGCCCGCAGCCCCCTGGCACAGGCCCTGGCCGGTCGTCAACCGGGTGACACGGTTACTTACTCCACCCCGCAGGGTCCCAGTGAGGTCGAGCTGATCTCGGTGAAGTTGCCGACTTAGGCCGCGCCTTAGACTGCGTTCACCATGATCCCGCCAGAGCCCGATGTCGAGCCCGCAGCGCAGCACCAACATCTGCATCTGACGACCCAGGCACTGCGCTTCCTCATCACCGGTTGTTTTGCGGCGATCGTCGATTTCAGCGTCTACGTCGCGCTCTACAAGGGGCTGGGCCTGCAGGTCGACCTGTCGAAGTTCATCAGTGTCGTGGTGGGCACTATCACCGCCTACCTGATCAATCGGCGTTGGACTTTCCGGGCCTCACCCAGCCGGGGGCGGTTTGCTGCGGTGATGGGCCTCTACGGGCTCACGTTCGCCGTGCAGGTCGGCCTCAACCATCTGTGCCTAGCGCTGCTGCACTATCGCGGGTGGGCGATACCGGTCGCATTCGTGATCGCGCAGGGCGTTGCCACGGTGATCAATTTCATCGTGCAGCGAACTGTGATCTTCCGCGTCCGCTGAGCCTGCAGGACGAAGCGGTACCCTCTGTGACGATGTTGAGCGCTGATATCCCGACCACCCCGACCCGCCTGACGGGCTTTGGCCGCACCGCGCCGTCGGTGGCCCGGGTCCTGTCGACGGCGGATCCCGAGGTGATCGCGAAGGCGGTGAACCAGGTGGCCGAGTCCGGCTCCCGGGGCGTGATCGCACGGGGGCTGGGCCGCTCCTACGGTGACAACGCGCAGAACGGCGGCGGTCTGGTGATCGATATGACGCCGCTGAACAACATCCACTCGATCAGTGCCGATACCCGCCTCGCCGACGTAGACAGCGGTGTGAGTCTTGATCAGCTGATGAAGGCTGCCTTGCCGTTCGGTCTGTGGGTTCCGGTGTTGCCCGGCACCCGGCAGGTAACCGTCGGCGGCGCGATCGCCTGCGACATCCACGGCAAGAACCACCACAGTGCCGGCAGCTTCGGTAACCACGTCCAGTCGATGGATCTGCTGCTGGCCAGCGGTGAGCTGCGCCACCTGACACCAGACGGTGAAGACGCCGAGTTGTTCTGGGCCACCGTCGGGGGCAACGGCCTGACCGGGATCATCCTGCGCGCCACCATCGCAATGACGCCGACCGAGACGGCCTACTTCATCGCCGACGGTGTCGCCACCAAAGACCTCGACGAAACAGTCGCGGTCCACCTCGACGGCAGCGAAGACAAGTACACCTACTCCAGCGCCTGGTTCGACCTGATCAGTGCGCCGCCGAAGCTGGGCCGGGCCTCGGTCAGCCGTGGCAGCCTGGCGAGATTGGATCAACTACCGGACAAGCTTGCCAAGAACCCGCTGAAATTCGATGCCCCGCAACTCTTGACGGTGCCGAACATATTCCCGGTCAGCGCAATGAACAAGTTGTCTTTCATGGCGATCGGCGAGGTGTATTACCGACTGGGCGGAAACTACACCGACAAGATCATGAATCTGTCGCAGTTCTACCATATGCTCGACCTGGTCAGCGGCTGGAACAATGCTTACGGGCCAACGGGTTTCGCCCAACATCAGTTCTTGGTTCCACCGGATGCGATGGACGAGTTCAAGGCGATCATCCGCTGGATCCAGACACGCGGCCACTACTCGGCATTGAACGTGTTCAAACTTTTCGGCCCGGGTAACCGCGCACCGCTGAGTTTCCCGATGGCCGGTTGGAACGTCGCGATGGACTTTCCGATGAAGGCTGGTATGAACGAACTTCTCAACGAGCTAGATCGAAGGGTGCTGGAGTTCGGCGGCCGGCTCTATACCGCCAAGGATTCCCGCATGACGGCCGAGACCTTCCATGCCATGTACCCGCGAATCGACGAGTGGATTGCCGTGCGCCGCAAGG
>JAVROZ010000414.1:0-3420 GCA_032162485.1 Mycobacterium sp. | reverse complement strand
CCCCCAAGGGGCACAGCTGGCCGGACGGATTGGCGACGGGTACTGCCTTGCGATGCCGGAAGCCGAGCTCGTGCAGGCGTTCCGCGAGTCCGGTGGCGGTGACAAGCCGGTCCAAGCCGGCACAAAGGTCAGCTGGGATCGCGACCCCGACACCGCGCTCAACGTAGCCCACCGACTGTGGGCCAATGAGGCACTGCCCGGGCAGGCTGCCCAGATACTGCCAAGGCCAAGGGATTTTGCTGAGTTGATTTCGCTGGTGCCGCCGGATCAGGTCGCTGAGAGTGTCACGTGCGGACCGGACACGGAAAAGCACGCCGCGCAAGTCCGCCAGCATTTCGATGCCGGGATCGACGAGGTGTACGTGCAACAGATCGGGCCCGATATGGACGGCTTCTTCACCGCATGGGAACGCGAAGTGCTCTCGCAGTTGCGCCAGTAAACAGCGATTCAAACCCGGCTGCTCCAACGCCGGATCGATGCTCTCGTCGGTAATGAAGTTCAGGACACCGAAACGCATGCTGTGCTCGTGGCGAGCCGGCAAGCGCGAGACGTACCGGTAGCCCCCGCTAAGTCGCCGGCGACGGAACCGCGCGGTCCGCTGAGCGCTGTTGGCGGGCGGCGTAGAGAATCGAGCCGGCCGTGTGGAATGACACGGTGTCGCTGTGTGCGGGTTCGACCGGCAGGTTGGCTGCGCGACGCAACATCATCAAGGCCAGGGTGGCGTTCGTGGCATACGGGATGATCAACAAATTGGCGCAAGCCTCGCCGCTCTTGACGCTGATCACATGCTGTTGCTTTGCCTGCCAGCCCTGCCAGTTCAGGTCCGGTGGTCGCTCCAGGTGTGGCCAGTTGACCGTGATGCCGGTGATATCGCCTAGCCGGGCGCTGAGAGCTACGACAAGCTCGGGCAACTCGCCGCCGATTCGATCGGTGCGGGGCCACCATGCGCCGTCGATGTCTTGGCCCAGGTCATTTGTGAGGGTTAACCGGATGGGTGTGGCACGTCGTCGCACCACGAGTGGATGAATCACAGAATTATCCGAACGGACGGATGCGGTTCACGGGGGCTGTTCCTTCTCGGTCGACATCGACCGCCCCACGGTCGCGGGACGACGGAGAATTGCATTGCCCGTGGGCGTGACCTGCCACTCATCGCTACAGGTCACCGCTGACAACGAAACGGCTCAGACCTCAGGCTACGCCACCAGCAAGCCGTCGATGCCGCAAGGTGCTCGCCGTCGCCGCTGCCGTCACCCCCTGCTCCACGGTGCGTAGTCTGGAATTAATGGCGGTTTGTAATAAATAGCCGCAACATGAGCGAGAATGGGTGACATGGCTATACAGAACTGGCAGGACGCCCCCGAGATTCGCCCATCGGAGATCCGGGTAGGTGACACCATCGGTACGGTGGACGCCGAGCATCTCCGCTACATGGTCAAAATGATCAGTGGCCCACAGACGGGTGGCAAGCGGTGGACATTCTTTGGACGCGACTCGCAGGGCCGGGATCATTCCAGCACTT
The DNA here is from genome assembly GCA_032162485.1 of Mycobacterium sp. GTDB lineage: Bacteria > Actinomycetota > Actinomycetes > Mycobacteriales > Mycobacteriaceae > Mycobacterium. Next base: position 1,898 of record JAVROZ010000414.1, on the reverse strand, counting down.
TCAACGAGGACGACTTGGTTCGTAGGTTCACCAAGGCATCGTGACCTTGGGAGTGACGTTCTTCCTCAACGCCGATTCGGCCGAACACGCAACCGATCGCCACGTTGCTTGACCCCGTCGAACGGGGCGACGGATCCATGATGTGACCCTCATTGATGGCGAAACCGCCCCCTTGTCGGATGCCGCTTAAGGAGTCGACGATGTCCAAGTTCTCCCTGCCCGACGAAGCGCCATCAGGGCTGACGTCCCCCGTGACGGCCAAGGTCATGAAGTACGCATCCAAGGCCCACGTCGCGGTCTTCAAACTGACCAACGGGCGCGTCGGCAACAAATGGCGGATCGGCGCCGGCGCGCAAAAGCCGGTGCCGACGTTGCTCCTCGAGCATCGCGGCCGCAAATCGGGTCGGGAGTTCACCACCCCATTGGTCTATCTGAACGACGGCGACAACATCGTCATCGTGGCATCGCAGGGTGGAATGCCGAAAAATCCGCAGTGGTATTACAACCTGATCGCCCACCCCGACACCCGGGTCCACGTGAAAGGCCAACGGAATCTTCAGGTTTCAGCGCACGTGGCCTCACCCGAAGAGCGCGCCGCCTTATGGCCGAGACTGGTCGACCTTTATGCCGACTTCGCGAAGTATCAGACGTGGACCGAGCGCCAGATCCCGGTGATCGTCCTTACCCCGCGCTGACCGTCAACCGGAACAGCGCGCGCTCCAGAGTCGGCAAGATCTCGGTAATGGCAATCTCGCCCGCGGCGAACCGAGCCACCAGGCCATACGCGAGGTTCGACACGATCGGCGGCAGGTCGTCGACAAGATCAGGATCCGCGTCGGCGAGTACGGCCGCGGTGGCGGGAATCACCGCGTCCACCCCCCGACTCACCAAACGCTGGCCACCGGGGGCGGAGCGCGCGCGGAAGTAGGCCCGCAGCATGTCCGGGTGGCGTTCCCAGGGTTCGAAAATGGTCCGAAACACCCGCATCAACCCGTCGTAGACGGGTTCGTCCGATTCATGTGTCTGGGTTGCCAATGCGCCGTACCGGTTCTCGTCCATCCAGCATTCGAGCGCGGCCAGGATCAATTCGTCCCGGGTCGGAAATCGCTTGTAGATCGTCGTCAGTGACGTCCGTGAGCGTTTGGCGACTTCACGCAGTTGCACGGCGTCATAACCGTCGGTCTCCAAAATCTCCACCACGATGTCAATGATGCGGTCGTGGCGGCGCTTTGGATCGCCGGTCGTCACTTCAGCGCTGACCACTTCCGCACACCCCTTGCCCTCATTGAGTAACCAGGTTATCGTACCGTCTGTAACCAGGTTACTCAATGAGGAGGTCGCCCATGGCTGGCCGAGTTGCAGACAAGGTCGCGTTCATCACCGGCGCGGCACGCGGCCAAGGCCGCAGCCACGCAGTGCGTCTGGCGCAGGAAGGTGCCGACATCATTGCGGTCGACATCTGCCGGCCGTTCCACAACTCACCCGCGCCACCGGCAACGCCGGAAGATTTGGCGGAGACCGCCGATCTCGTCAAGGGCTTGAATCGCCGGATCGTCACCGCCGAAGTCGACGTCCGCGATTACGACGCACTCAAGGCCGCCGTCGACAGCGGCGTTGAGCAACTCGGCAAGCTCGACATCGTCGTCGCCAATGCCGGCATCGGTACCGTCGGCGCCCGGCTGGACCGGATGAATGAAGACGTTTGGCAGGAGATGATCGACGTCAACCTCACCGGCGTGTGGAAGTCGGTGAAAGCCGCAGCGCCGCATCTGCTTTCCGCGGGTCGCGGTTCAATAGTGTTGACCAGCTCGGTCGCGGGCTTGAAGACGTATACCCACACGGGTCACTATGTGGCCGCCAAACACGGTGTGGTCGGGTTGATGAGGTCCTTCGCGGTC
>JAVROZ010000413.1:0-4080 GCA_032162485.1 Mycobacterium sp. | reverse complement strand
TCGCGGTCTTGAGCATCAGCGGCGGAACCGCGCTGATGAGAACGGCTCTGGCAGCGCGCGTTTCGCCATGGCGGGCCAGATAGTGCACCACCTCTCCGCCGCCTGTCGAATGCCCGATGTGTACGGCGTCGTGCAGATCGAGATGCTCCACCACCGCGGCGAGGTCGTCGGCATAGTGGTCCATGTCGTGCCCGTCAGCAACCTGGGTCGAGCGCCCATGTCCACGCCGATCGTGGGCCACCACCCGGTAGCCCTGGCTGAGGAAGAACAGCAACTGGGCGTCCCAGTCGTCCGACGACAGCGGCCAGCCGTGACTGAACACAATGGGCTGGCCCGACCCCCAGTCCTTGAAGAAGATCTCGACGCCGTCACTGGTGGTGATCGTGGGCATGGCCAACCCTTCCGACGGGCTCACTGGGCGTTTTGACTATGCCATGATCCCTGCCGGCTTGCGACGATAAATTGGGTAGGCTACCCTAACTTGCAAGCGATTAGGAAGGCTAACCTCTGTGTCTGTGCTGCCCATTGACCCACATGCCGATGCTTCCCGGCGCGCCTGGCTGCCGTGCCCAAATTGCGAGTGGGGCAGCGCATGTGCGGAATGTCGCAGCAACCGCAACTGCGGCGCCCACTGGCAGTATCTGCTCAGCAATCGCGCGACGCAGCTCCACCTGCAATGCCCTGGCTGCGCCACCCTGTGGGCGACTGACACCCGACGTCGACTGCGGGTCGTGCGCGACGCTTAACCTGCGGCGAAGTCCGGCAATGGCCGTCGACAGATGGCGTGCGCCTCCTGGGCGCTGAGACCGAATAGCCGGAGCACGTTTTCGGTTGCTTGATCGGCTGCCAGCGCACCGTCACGCTCTAGGTCTTCACGCAACAGTGCGCCGAGGCCCAGCAGTGCGCCACCGGCCATGGCCAGGGCGAGTTCGGGGTCATCGATCTGGAACCGCCCGGCTTCGATGGCTGCCGTGATATCTCGCTGGGCACGAGGGGCCAGACCGCGGTTCGACCGCAACAGCGTCAGCCCATTCACCAACAGGATCTCGCTCTCCTGAGGGCGCTGGCGGAATAGCCGGCCCGTGAGCCGGAAGCTGGTGGCGAACGTTTCGGCAGGGTCATCGATCGCTGCGGTCAGGCGGTCCAGCAATGCCCCGTGCGCATCCAACACATCGGCCACCGCAGCCTCGAACAACTCCTCCTTGCTCCTGAAGTGGTTGTAAAACGAGCCCATGCCGACGTCGGCGGCCTGGGTGATCTCCAGCACCGGCACGTTGAGCTTGCCCTCGGCAATCAACCGCTGCGCCGCCTTGATCAGCGCTGACCTGGTGCGCTGTTTGCGCCGCTCCACCCGGCTGGAGCTATCACTCGACACCGTCACCACAGCAGTATGCATCAATGTTGAGGATTTCGTCAGGACCCCTTGACTGAACATCTCTTCCTATGTGACGATTTCGTCAGTTAGTTATTCGAGAGACGGTGATGATGTGATCGGCGCCCCGACGGACGTAGGCCAGGGCATGCCCAAAGGCCCGCGCAAAGACCTGCACAAGAACCTGCACAGCGAGCAGGGCGGCCGACCCGGCGAACATTGCGGTCGATCCCGGAATCCCGTGATCAGAGTCGCCGATATCGCCTGGCTGGAGTTCGAGAAGCCGGACTTGATCCGCTGCGAGGCGTTCGCGCGCGCCTTCGGTTTCCAGACAGCGCATCGCGGCGCGGACCTGCTGGCGTTACGCGGCATCGACGCCGGCGCGCCATGCGTAATCGTGCGCCGTGGACAACGGTCGCGATTCAACGCCGTGGCGTTTCGGGCCTGCGACGAGGTTGACGTGCTGCGCCTGTCCGACAAGTCTGGCACTGCCGCTCGTCCGTTGCCCGAAGCCATCGGCGGCATGGCGGTCGATCTAGTGGACCCCAGCGGCACTACGGTACGGGTGGTCGCCGGCATGCACGATCTGCCGGCCTTCCCCGGCCAGCCGCCGCACACGTTCAACTTCGGGCCAAATCTACAGCGCGCCAACATGACTCAACGTCCGCCGCGGATGCCCGCGCGGGTGCAGCGACTCGGCCACCTGGTACTTCAGTCGACCAGGTATCTGCAAACCCTGAACTGGTATCTGGACAACCTCGGCATGATCGTCAGTGACTTTCAGTTCTTTCCCGGGCAGCGTGAACGCGGTCCGACCATGAGCTTCATCCGTTGTGATCGTGGATCCACACCGGCCGATCACCACACGTTGGCGTTGGCGCTGGGTCCGGCCGACCGCTACCTGCACTCGGCGTATCAGGTCAGCGACCTCGATGCCCTGGCCGCGGGCGGTGAATACCTCAGCGAGCGCGGCTATTTTCGCTCCTGGGGAATCGGCCGACACATCCAGGGCAGCCAGATCTTCGATTACTGGCGCGATCCGGACGGGTTTCTGGTCGAGCACTTCACCGACGGTGACATGTTCGACAACACCCTCGAGCCGGGCTGGGCGCCGCTGACCGCTTCGGGTCTGGCCCAGTGGGGGCCGCCGGCCACCAAAGACTTTCTTGGTACCGATGCGAAATCGGCCCGCCACGAAGTGCGTTCGATGATCGGCGCGCTTCGCCGGCGCAACGAGTTCGATATCAACCGTCTGATCGGGCTACTGAAAGTGACAACCGCATGACCATTTCCGTATTGCATACCGCCTCGAAAGACCAAGCCTGGTGGGTTGAAACTCCGGCGGGCGCCGCGAAAATCAACACCTCCGCAACAACCACCGGGCAACTGCTGTCCGACCGGGCCGCGATCGAAGCCGCGCTCGGCAGCACCGATACGGTCGCCGTCGAGAGCCTGGAGCTGGTCTCGCCGGTAACTCGGCCGTGCCGCGTGGTCGCGCAGATGACCAACTTCGAGTCGCACGTCAAAGATGCGGGCATGGACCCGACCTCGATTCCGTTGACGTTCTTTCGCAAGGCGTCGGCATCCATCACCGGTCCGTTCGCCGACATCGTCAAGCCCGCACACGTTCAGTTGCTTGACTACGAGGTGGAGATCGGACTGGTGATCGGACGCGCCATCCAGGTCGGCACCAGCATCTCCGACGCCAACCTCGCCGATTTCATAGCCGGTCTGGTGATCACCAATGACGTGTCGGCCCGCGACATCCAGCTCCCGCAAACCCAGTTCTACGAAGCCAAGTCCTACCCGACGTTCACCCCTGTCGGCCCGAAGCTGGTGCTACTGGACGCCGACGAGCTCAAACGCTTCGGTGATCTGCGGCTACGGCTGTGCGTGAGCGGAGAGGAGCGGCAGAACGCCCTCGTCGAGGGCGACATGCTGTACCGGCCGCTGCAGGCGCTGCAGTCGCTGACTCAATTTCAGGAGCTCGCTCCGGGCGACTTGATACTCACCGGCACACCGGTGGGCACCGCGCTGAGCGCTCCGCCCAAGCCGATAGAGATCATCGGAAACCTCTTGCCGCCGGCCGTCAAATGGAAGGCATTCTTCAAGCGCCAAGCCGGGAACCGCAAATATCTCCAGCACGGGGACATTGTCGAGGCATCGGTGGCCACCGATGACGGAGCGGTCGACCTCGGGACACAGCGCAACCCAGTGCGATACGCGTGACGGACAGCGCAATTCGGCATGTGCCGGTCGTCATCGTCGGTGCCGGACCGACCGGGATCACCGCAGCAACCCTGTTGGCGCAGTACGGTATTGAGAGCCTGATCCTGGAACGTTGGCCCGGCGTCTACCGACAGCCCAGGGCCGTACACCTGGACGACGAAATCTACCGCATCATCGCCCGCCTGGGCATCGCCGACGAGTTCGCGGCGATCTCGCGGCCCACGTTGGGACTGCGGCTACTGGACAATCAATTCAACGTTTTGGCCGAGTTCCACCGCGGCACCGTGCGCAGCGTCCACGGCTACCCCCAGGCCAATATGTTCGACCAACCCGAGTTGGAGGGTCTGCTGCGGGCGAACCTCAAGCGCTATCGCAGCGTCGAGCTGCGCGGGGAGGCAGACGTCACCGACGCCATCTCCGACGGAAACCACACCCGCGTCACCTTCACCGACCGGACCGACGGCACGGTTCACCAAGTG
>JAVROZ010000412.1:0-4558 GCA_032162485.1 Mycobacterium sp. | reverse complement strand
TCGACCGCCGGCGGCGCTGCGGCCACTATTTCCCAGGCCTGTCGGGCAACCGGTCAGCCCGGCGTAATACCCTCGCTAACGTGTTGCTGACCTCGCTGAATCCCGCGGTAGTCACCCATACCGACATCCCCGACGCGGTCACTATCGACGGACTCAAGCTCAGCCGCAGCGATCTGGTCGGCGCCGCGACGTCGGTGGCCGAGCGGGTAGCGGGCGCGCATCGCGTCGCGGTGCTGGCGACGCCGACCGCGTCGACCGTGCTGGCGATCACCGGGTGTTTGATTGCCGGAGTTCCTGTCGTTCCGGTACCCGCCGATGTCGGCGTGGCCGAACGCCGCCACATGCTTACCGACTCCGGCGCTGCGGCCTGGCTCGGTCCGGTGCCGGACGAGCCGGAAGGCCTGCCGCACATCCCGGTGCGGCTACATGCCCGGTCCTGGCACCGCTACGCCGAACCACCATCCGAAGCCGTCGCGATGGTGGTGTACACCTCGGGCACCACGGGATTGCCCAAGGGCGTGCAGGTCAGCCGGCGGGCGATCGCGGCCGACCTGGACGCGCTGGCGGAGGCCTGGCAGTGGACACCCGAGGACACACTGGTGCACGGCCTGCCGCTGTATCACATTCATGGCCTGGTGCTGGGTTTGCTGGGGTCGCTGCGAGTGGGAAATCGCTTCGTGCACACCGGAAAACCGACGCCAGCCGGCTACGCCGCCGCCAACGGCACGCTTTACTTCGGCGTGCCGACAGTGTGGTCTCGGGTGGCGGCCGACCAAGCCGCCGCTGAAGCGCTCAAACCGGCGCGACTGTTGGTGTCAGGCAGCGCTGCCCTGCCGGTTCCGGTGTTCGAACGCCTTGAGCAAGTGACCGGGCATCGGCCCATCGAACGGTATGGCGCCTCGGAGTCGCTGATCACTCTGTCTACCCGCGCTGACGGCGAACGTCGCCCCGGCTGGGTTGGTCTGCCGCTGACCGGTGTGCAGACCAGGCTGGTCGACGATCATGGCGCGCCGGTCCCGCATGACGCGGAAACCGTTGGCAAGCTTCATGTTCGGGGACCGACGCTGTTCAACGGTTATCTGAATCGGCCCGAGGCCACCGCAGAGGCGTTCGATTCCGACGGTTGGTATCGGACCGGCGACGTCGCGGTGGTTGATGACGGTGGCATGCACCGCATCGTGGGACGCGAGTCCGTCGACCTGATCAAATCGGGTGGATACCGCATTGGCGCAGGCGAAATCGAGACCGTCCTGCTCGCGCATCCCGATGTGGAGGAGGCCGCGGTGGTCGGGCAGCCGGACGAGGATCTCGGTCAGCGGATCGTCGCCTACGTCGTCGGCTCGTCCGACATCAAGCCCGAAGAACTTATTCAGTTTGTGGCACAACAGCTTTCGGCGCACAAGCGTCCGCGAGAGGTACGGATCGTGGACTCGCTACCCCGCAATGCGCTGGGCAAGGTGCTGAAGAAGCAGTTGCTGGCCGACGGCTGAGTCCAACTACCGTTCACCCAGGTTGTGGTGAATCGTTACCAGACTGGCAGCATTTTGCCAGCATTTCTGACGGCTTGGACCCGTTAGCTTCGCTTACCTTTGTCAAGGTGTATCGACGGGGGAATGAACCAGGCGCAAGCCTGCGCGGCGCGCTGGTGGCGCCATGGTGACGGTCGCTCCCGCGCCCAGGGTCACGTCGATGACGCGGGTGGCGCTGGCCTGTTATGTCGGCTCGGCGATCGAGTATTACGACTTCCTGATCTACGGCACCGCCGCGGCGTTGGTCTTTCCCGCGGTGTTCTTCCCGCACCTCAGCCCCGCGGTAGCCACGATTGCGTCGATGGGGACCTTCGCCGCGGCGTTCCTGTCGCGCCCGCTCGGAGCGGCTGTCTTCGGCTATTACGGCGATCGGCTGGGACGCAAGAAGACCCTGATCGCCACGCTGCTGATCATGGCCTGCTCCACGGTGTCGGTGGGTGTGGTTCCCGGCCCGGCGACGATCGGCGTGGCCGCGCCGCTGATCCTGACCCTCCTGCGACTACTGCAAGGGTTTGCCGTGGGTGGCGAATGGGCCGGCTCGGCGCTCCTCAGTGCCGAATACGCACCGCCCGACAAGCGCGGTCGGTATGGCATGTTCACCCTGATCGGCGGGGGCACTGCGACGGTGCTGGCCGGCCTGACCTTTCTCGGCGTCGATTACACCATCGGCGAGAGGAGCTCGGCGTTCTTGCAATGGGGCTGGCGCGTGCCGTTCTTGATCAGCGCCGGTCTGATCGTGATCGCGCTCTATGTGCGGCTCAACATCGAAGAAACCCCGGTGTTCTCCATCGAGCAGGCCAAGCAGAAGGCCCACAACCGGGTACCCGACGCGCCCGTGTCCGAAGTGCTGCGGCTGCAACGTCGCGAGATCGCTCTGGCGGCCGGCAGCGTCTTGACCGCTTTCGGCCTGTTGTATATGGCGAGCACTTACCTGCCCGGTTACGCCCACCATCACCTCGGTTACTCACGCAATCTCATTTTGTCTATCGGTGTGCTGGGCGGGTTGACCAGCATGGCATCCGTCGCGACGTCAGCCACGCTCTGCGATCGATTCGGCCGGCGCCGGCTCATGTTGATCGGGTTTGCCGCCTGCCTGCCGTGGTCGCTGTTGGTGATGCCGTTGATCGGGACCGGCAGTCCCATCGGGTACGGCGTGGCCATCGTCGGCATCTACGCGATCGTCGGGATCGGCTCGGGACCCACGGCCACGTTCATTCCGGAATTGTTCGCCACGCGCTACCGCTACACCGGTTCGGCGTTGGCGGTGAACCTCGGCGGCATCGCCGGCGGTGCGGTGCCGCCGCTGATCGCGGGCACACTGCTGGCCGCCTACGGCAGCTGGGCGGTCGGGCTCATGCTGGCCAGCCTGGTCGGAACCAGTCTGGTGTGCACCTATTTGCTGCCCGAGACGAGCGCAACGGCGATCGAGGATCGCTAGTTGGCGTGCAGCTCTTCGTTGAGCGCGATGCCCTGACCGTCGCGGGACACCACCTCGACCGTTCCGGTCAGCGAATTGCGCCGGAAGAGCAGGTTGTTGCCGCCGGACAGGTCGCGGGCCTTGGCCGACGTGCCGTCGGGCATGGCGACCTTGGTGCCGGCGGTGACGTAGAGGCCGGCCTCGACCACGCAGTCGTCGCCCAGGGAAATGCCCAACCCCGCGTTGGCGCCGAGCAGACAGCGTTTGCCGATCGAAATCACCTGAGTACCACCGCCGGACAGCGTGCCCATGATCGATGCGCCGCCGCCGACGTCGGAGCCGTCGCCCACCACCACGCCCGCTGAAATGCGGCCCTCCACCATCGACGCACCCAGGGTGCCGGCGTTGTAGTTGATGAAGCCCTCGTGCATCACTGTGGTGCCCTCCGCCAGATGGGCACCCAGTCGCACCCGGTCGGCGTCGGCGATGCGCACACCCGTGGGCATGACGTAGTCGACCATTCGGGGGAACTTGTCGACGCCGAAAACCGTCACCGGGCCGTGGCGGCGCAACCGTGCCCGCACCGCTTCGAAGCCTTCGATGGCGCAGGGTCCTCGGTTAGTCCAGACCACATTGGTCAATACCCCGAACAAGCCGCCGGCGTTCAGCCCGTGCGGCGCCACCAGGCGGTGCGAGAGCAGGTGCAAGCGCAGGTAGGCGTCGTACGCGTCGGCGGCCTCGTCGTCCAGTGATCCGATGACCGTACGAACCGCGATGGTCTCGGTGCTGCGATCGTCGTCGCGGCCAACCAGCGCGCCCAGTTCGGCGGGGATGTCCGACAACGCCAGTCGCGAGGTGGCGCTGGTGCCCGACTCGATCAGTTCGGGTGCGGGAAACCACGTGTCGAGGACAGATCCGTCGGAGGCGAGGGTCGCCAGGCCAATACCTGCAGCTCCAGTCACGGTGGACAAGGCTACTTGGACCACCGAGCAGTCGCAGAATCGCATCCCGAGCGGTGGCGGTAGGGCGATTTTGCGTCTGCTCGCCGCGGTTACGCTGGACCTCGTGCTGGACTTGCATGGGGATCCCGTGGAGCTGACCGCGGCGCTGGTCGACATTCCCAGCGAGTCCCGGAATGAGTTGCGGATCGCCGACGAGGTCGAGGCCGCGTTGCGTGCGCAGACATCCGGCTTCGAGATCATCCGCAACGGCGACGCCGTACTGGCGCGCACCTCACGCAATCTTGGGTCGCGGGTACTGCTGGCCGGACATTTGGACACCGTGCCCGTGGCCGATAACCTGCCCAGCCGGATCGAGAACGACGAGCTGCACGGCTGCGGCACCTCAGACATGAAATCCGGTGACGCGGTCTTCCTTCATCTGGCTGCCACCGTGGCCGAACCGGCGCATGACCTGACCCTGGTGTTCTACGACTGCGAGGAAATCGATTCAGCGTCAAACGGATTGGGTCGACTCGAACGTGAGCTACCGGACTGGCTGGCGGCCGATGTCGCCATCCTCGGCGAACCCACCGCCGGTTGGATCGAGGCGGGTTGCCAGGGCACCCTGCGCGTCGTCATCAGTGCAACCGGGACCCGCGCACATTCGGCAC
>JAVROZ010000411.1:0-6597 GCA_032162485.1 Mycobacterium sp. | reverse complement strand
ACGTGCAGGTCCGGCAACTGTGGGGCATGACGGAAACGTCGCCGCTGGCGACCATGGCTTGGCCACCGCCAGAAACACCGGAGGACCAACACTGGGCTTTCCGCGTGACCCAGGGCCAGCCGGTGTGTGGCGTGGAGACCCGGATTGTCGATGACGGCGGCGCGGTGTTGCCCAACGACGGCAAAGCGGTGGGCGAGGTGGAAGTTCGCGGGCCGTGGATCACCGGCGCCTACTACCGAGTCCAGGACGACTCCAAGTTCGACTCCGGTTGGTTGCGCACCGGCGACGTCGGCCGCATCGATGAGCATGGCTTCATCACCCTGACCGATCGCGCCAAGGACGTCATCAAATCCGGCGGGGAATGGATCTCCTCGGTCGAGTTGGAGAACTGCCTGATCGCGCACCCCGACGTGGTGGAGGCCGCCGTGGTCGGCGTTCCCGACGAGCGCTGGCAGGAACGGCCGCTGGCCGTCATCATCCCCCGGGAGGGCGCCGACATCAGTGCGGCCGAGCTACGAAAGTTCCTGGCAGACAAAGTCGTTCGATGGTGGTTGCCAGAACGCTGGACCTTCGCCGACGAGATCCCACGCACCAGCGTGGGCAAGTACGACAAGAAAGCCATCCGGTCCCGCTACGCCGACGATGACTATAAGGTCACGGAGGTACGCGATTAGAAACGGCGCGAGCAGACGCAGACTCGCATGCTTCCGCACCGAAATGCGCGATTCTCTGTCTGCTCGCCAAGGGAGGTGGTGAGTCATGAGCCTGCGGGTTGTGCAATGGGCAACCGGATCTGTCGGCGTGGCCGCGATCAAAGGCGTGCTGGAACATCCTGAACTTGAACTCGTCGGCTGCTGGGTGCATTCAGAGGCCAAGGGCGGCAAGGATGTCGGCGAGATCATCGGCCCGTCCCCATTCGGGCCCCAAATAGGAGTGGTCGCCACCAACAGCATCGACGACGTGCTCGCGCTCGACGCCGACGCGGTGATCTACGCGCCCTTGCTGCCCAGCGTCGACGAGGTTGCGGCGCTGCTGCAGTCGGGCAAGAACGTCGTCACGCCGGTCGGATGGTTCTACCCGACCGAGAAGGAGGCCGCGCCGCTCGAGGTCGCCGCGCAGGCCGGCAATGCGACGCTGCACGGCGCCGGCATCGGGCCGGGAGCGGCCACCGAGTTGTTCCCGTTGCTGCTGTCGGTGATGTCTACCGGCGTGACTTTTGTTCGCGCCGAGGAGTTTTCCGATCTGCGCACCTACGGGGCACCCGATGTGCTGCGCTACGTCATGGGTTTTGGCGGCACCCCGGACAGCGCACTGACCGGGCCAATGCAGAAGCTGCTCAACGGTGGCTTCTTTCAGTCCGTCCGACTGTGTGTCGACAGGTTGGGATTCGCCGCCGAACCCCAGATCCGCCCGTCCCAAGAGGTGGCCATCGCGACCGCGCCGATCGAGTCGCCGATCGGGGTGATCGAGCCCGGACAGGTCGCGGGACGCCGCTTCCACTGGGAAGCCTTCGTCGGCGACACCCCGGTCGTTCAGATCACCGTCAACTGGTTGATGGGGTCGGAAAACCTCGATCCGCCTTGGTCTTTCGGACCAGGAGGGGAGCGCTACGAAATCGAGGTGCGAGGAAACCCGGACACCTTCGTCACCATCAAGGGATGGCAACCGGAGAGTGTGGAAGCCGGGCTCAACAGCAACCCCGGCATCGTCGCGACCGCGGCGCACTGCGTCAACGCGGTCCCCGCGACCTGCGCGGCTCCGGCAGGCATCCAAGGTTTCTTTGACCTGCCGCTCATTACCGGCCGAGCCGCGCCGCGGCTGTCCCGGTGACCGAGATCCAACTGAAGGGGAATGACAATGGCCAAATCCGTCTCGAAGTCCGTCTCAGTCGAGCAGTCGCGGGCAATACCCGTCTCCGTCGAGGATGCCTTCACCCGCACCATGCCGATACCGCTGCCGGTGATTTGTGCGCAGTGGTACTGAGTCATCCCGCCGATCAAGGTCGTGCGGGATCAAACCGGTGACTGGGATGCGGCCGGACAGACCCGGACCCTGCTGATGGTCGGTGGCGGGCGCATACAAGAGAACCTGACCAGCGTCGACCCGCCGCGGTCCTTCGCCTACACGCTCTCCGGCATCACCGGCCCGTTGGCAACGCTGGTGAGCTCCGTTGACGGTAAATGGTCCTTCGCTCCTGCCGGCACCGGAACCAAGGTGAGCTGGCAGTGGACACTGCATCCGAAGTCGTCGGCCGCGGCACCCCTGCTGCCGGTGTTCGGCAAGATGTGGAAGGGCTACGCGCGCGTGGTGCTGGAGAAGTTGTCCGCACAGTTGGTGGACTGAGCTCCGCTGCACGCTCGGTACTGTCTGGGCCATGTGTCGACTCTTTGGTCTGACTGCCGGTACCGAAATCGTCACCGCGACATTCTGGCTACTGGACGCGCCAGACAGCCTTGCCCAACAGAGCCGCAAGAATCCCGACGGCACGGGCCTGGGGCTGTTCGACGAGCGCGGCCGGCCGCAGCTGCACAAAGAGCCGATAGCGGCCTGGCAGGACGCGGAATTCGCCACCGATGCCCACCGGCTGACCGGCACGACGTTCATCGCACACGTGCGGTATGCGACGACGGGGTCGCTCGATGTGCGCAACACTCATCCGTTTTTGCAGGACGGCAGAATCTTCGCGCACAACGGGATGATCGAGGGTCTCGACGTTGTCGACGAACGGCTTCGCGAACTCGGTACCTACGATCTGGTGTTGGGCGAGACCGATTCCGAGCGGGTCTTCGCGCTGGCCACCGCCTGCATCCGGGCCCAGAACGGCGACGTGTCAGCCGGTTTGGTAGACGCTGTGAGCTGGCTCGCGGCAAATGTGCCGATCTACGCCGTCAACGTCCTACTTTGCATGGGCGCCCAGATGTGGGCACTGCGATACCCCGACACTCATCAGCTGTTCATGCTAGATCGACGTCGCGACAGCGGACCCGATTTTGACCTCTCCACCAGCAGGATCCATGCGGAATCCGAGGAGCTGACGGAGAGACCATCGGTGGTGTTCGCGACCGAACCGATGGACGACGACCCGCGCTGGTGCCTGCTCAACCCGGGTGAGCTCGTCCACGTCGACCCAAACCTGGACGTCACCCGTACCGTTGCGCTGCCCGACCCGCCCCGGCATCTGGTGTGCAGGGATGACCTGAGTCAGCCGGTCTTTCGCGCGCAGCACGCACTGCCGGGCACGCGGCAGCTCCCGTAACGACGGCTGGCAGAGTAACACTCGTGACATCCAGACGAGCGCTTGTCCTGGCCGGTGGCGGAGTCGCGGGAATCGCTTGGGAGACAGGCGTCCTGCGCGGCATCGAGGACGAATCGCCGGCGGCCGCCCGACTGCTGCTGGAATCGGACGTGCTGGTCGGAACGTCGGCCGGGTCGACGGTCGTTGCCCAGCTCGGCAGTGGCCGTGGCCTGGACGTGCTGTTCGACCGGCAAACCGCCGAGGCGTCCGCCGAGATCGATCCCGGCGTCGACATCGAGGCCATCACCGAACTCTTCCTGGACGCCTTGCAACAACCACGCGACGGAACGTGGAACAAGACCAGCAGTTTGGCGCGGATCGGGGCGGTGGCACTGGCAACCGAGACCGTTCCCGAGGCCGTCCGGCGCGAGGTGATCGCCCAGCGCCTGCCATCGCACGAATGGCCGGACCGGGCGCTGCGGGTTACCGCAATCGACACGGCGACAGGCGAATTCGTGGTGTTCGACCGGCAGTCCGGCGTCGGGCTCATCGACGCCGTCGCCGCCAGTTGTGCGGTGCCGGGTGCGTGGCCGCCGGTCACCATCGCCGGCCGGCGCTACATGGACGGCGGCGTCAACAGCGCGGTCAATATCAATGTGGCCGACGACTGCGATGTGGCAGTGGTATTGGTGCCTGCCGGCGCGGATGCTCCGTCGCCGTTCGGGCCAGGCCCGGCCGCCGAGATCGCCGCCTTCAGCGGCCGAACGTGCACGGTGTTCGCCGACGATGACTCGCTTGCGGCCTTCGGTGCGAACCCGCTGGATCCACGCTGCCGGGTCGGCTCGGCATCAGCGGGCCGCGCACAGGGCCGCCGGGAAGCCGCGGCGATCGCCCGGTTTCTTGGCGTCTGATCAAGCGGACGGGTCTCCGGCTCAGCTCTCGATCGCGGTCCGCTGCGACGCATCGGCATCGCGGTCCGGGTTCTCGAAGGCGTCCAGGGCGCGGGTGGCCAGCTTGCGACCGATTTCGATGACCTCGACCGCTCGGTGGAATTCCAGACTGCGGCAGGTGGTCCTTGGCACCTCGATCAGCACGTCGGGCGGATATGCCGCCAGCGTGTGCCGGGCCAGCGCGGACTGGGCGATGTCGATCGTCCGATTCATCACGTCGAAACCGCCCAGTTTGGGGAGCTCGGGCAGGTCCGTGTCGTCCTCCCGGGCCGTCGGGCGTTGCTCGGGCGCGGACCCGTTCTCAAACTCGTCTTCAAGATCCGGAATTGTCGCGCCGAAGCGGCTCAGTACCGCTCGGGCCGTGGGTCGATCCAACAGCGCCTTAGCGGTGCTGGTGTCGAACAGTGCCGTGGTGCTGCGCACCATGCGGTTCAACCATTCGACGGTTGCGCCCGGTTCCGCGTCGCGGGTGGCGCCGGGCTCGCTGCCGTTGAGGCTTACTGCGATGGTCAAGTCGGCGTTGACGGCGGCGATCGGCGCCATCGGCAGCGGGTCCAGGATGCCACCGTCGGCGAGCAGGCGTCCGTCGATTTCGTGTGGTGCGATCACCCCCGGTATCGCGATGGATGCGCGGATGGCTTCGTCGAGGGGACCGCGCTGAAACCACACCGACTTTCCGGTCAGCAGGTCGGTGGCCACCGCGGTGTACGGGATGGACAGTTCCTCGATGGTGACCGGGCCGAGGATGTCGCGCACGGCGTCCAGGATTTTTTCCGCCCGCAGCACTCCTGCCGCGGTCAGCGACGGGTCGAGCAGGCGCAGGATGGTGCGCTGCGTGAGGGATTCGGCCCACTCCGCCAGCTCGTCGAGTCGTCCGGCCGCCTGGACACCACCCACCAGCGCGCCCATCGACGAGCCGGCGATGCCGGCGATTTCATAGCCACGCTCGTGCAGCGCCTGGATCACGCCGATGTGGGCATAACCGCGGGCACCGCCGCTGCCCAGGGCCAACGCGACGCGAGGTCCAGATGATCCGCGCGGGCGAGGGGGTGTTGGTCCGGACATCTGTTCATTCTGCTTGGCGAGGTCTGCCCAACGAGCAGCGGTCCAAGAGTTTTGTGCACCCCTGATCTCAATTCCCCAAAGGCCTCCGAGAGGGTGGCGTCGATCGTCAGCCGCATTCGCCCCTGGCGGCCGCTTGGGCCGCGACGATCACGGCCGCCTGACGTGCCGCGCTCAGCTGCGCCCACCGCTTGTCCCAGCTGCCGGCAACGCCCGAGGGGGAGGCCTGGACCATGCTCAGGTACGGCTCGATCAGCGCTTCGCCACCGCTTCCCTGGGCGTCCATCCACACCTTCGCGGCATGGCAGGCCTGGAAGTATTCCTCTTCGGTCGATTCTGCGGGGGCGTCGACCCGGGTTGTGATGCCGCCTGGGGAGACACCGATGGCGCCCGCCGGCAGCGAAGCGGGCGCGGTCGAGGAATGCGCCGCCGAGGACGTGGTTTTGCCGCCATGCCCGCCACTGTCGCCCCCGGGTGAGCAGCCGGCGGCCGCCCAAAAACATGCCGGGGCGACCAGCAGCCCCCACAGCAGTCGCCATCGCTGGGGGAAATGTCGGTACCCGCGCACACTCTCAATCTATGCAAAACTGACGGCGTGCTGGAGTGCTTCGGATTTTGCGAGTGTTGTCGGCCCTGACGCCGCCGCTTGCCCTATCCGTTCACACTCCGGAGTTCATATGGCTGTCTCTCTTGCCGAGTCTCACAACGCACCCCTTCCCGGCTTCGCCAGGCCGTCTTCGGCGCTGACCGTCCCCTATCCCGGGCCCACCCGGTTGCGGGTGCCCGATCTGCTGCACGCCACCGATCAAGCCGCCGACGATGTGCTCAGCGGACGGTGCGATCACCTGCTGCCCCAGGGCGGCGTGCCTGAGACCGAGCGGTGGTTCACCCGCATCCACGGCGACGAGGAACTCGACGTTTGGCTGATCAGCTGGGTCCCCGGTCACGCGACCGAATTGCACGACCATGGTGGGTCGCTCGGCGCGCTGACCGTGCTGTCCGGATCGCTCAACGAGTTCCGTTGGGACGGACGGCGGTTGCGACGCCGTCGGCTCGATGCCGGCGATCAGGCCGGATTCCCGCTCGGCTGGGTGCATGACGTGGTGTGGGCTCCGAGGTCTGTCGAGGGGCCGGCGTCTTTTGCGGCAAACCCAGCGGCAAATCCGGCTGCAAAACCCGCCGCGACGGCGGTACCGGTAGAGCCGACACTGAGCGTGCACGCCTACTCCCCGCCGCTGACCGCCATGTCGTACTACGAGGTCCGCCCGGGAGGTACGTTGCTGCGTACCCGCAGCGAGCTGACCGAGGGGGCCTTAGCCGGATGACTGGCCGGATGAGTGTGACGATCGA
>JAVROZ010000410.1:0-4822 GCA_032162485.1 Mycobacterium sp. | reverse complement strand
TGCGGCGGCCGCCGCCGCGGACCAGTCCGCGACGGCCCCGGTTGCGGTCACCTTGGCAAACCGGGTGATCGCCTGCTCGGCGACCGCTCGTGCCGCCGGAGTGCGGCGTGGCCTGCGGCGCCGGGAGGCGGCGGCCCGATGTCCGCAACTGCATATCGCGACCGCCGATGCCGACCGCGACGCCCGCTTCTTCGAAGGGGTGGTTGCTGCGGTGGAAGATCTGGTGCCCCGCGCCGAAGTGCTGCGGCCCGGACTCCTAGTGGTGCCGGTGCGGGGTGCGGCCCGGTTCTTCGGCTCCGAGCAGCAGGTGGCCGAGCGGCTGATTGACGCGGTGGCCGCGGCCGGCGCTGAGTGTCAGGTGGGGATCGCCGATGGGTTGTCCACCGCGGTCTTCGCCGCGCGTGCGGGCCGCGTCGTGGAGCCAAGAGGTGACGCGCGATTCTTGTCGACGCTATCGATCCGCCAGCTTGCCACCGAGCCCAGCCTGTCCGGTCCGGGGCGGGACGAGTTGTCGGATCTGTTGTGGCGGATGGGTATTCGCACCATTGGGCAGTTCGGCGCGCTGTCCCGCACCGATGTCGCTTCCCGGTTCGGGGCTGATGCGGTGACCGCGCACCGGTTCGCCCGCGGCGAGCCGGAACGGGCGCCATCCGGACGTGAACAGCCACCGGAGCTCGGCGCTGTGCTGGACTGCGATCCGCCGATCGACCGGGTCGACGCCGCGGCATTCGCCGGGCGCTCGCTGGCCGCCACGCTGCATCAGGCGCTGCTGGCCACCGGAGTGGGGTGCACCCGACTGGCCATTCATGCGGTCACCGCAACCGGCGAAGAACTGAGCCGGGTGTGGCGGTGTGCCGAGCCGTTGACCGAGGACGCCACCGCCGACCGGGTGCGTTGGCAGCTGGACGGGTGGTTGAGCCATCGGCTCGCGCGCGGTCGGCCCCTTGATGCCCCGGTGACGCTGTTACGGCTGCAGGCCGTCGAGGTGGTCTCGGCCGAGGCGCTTCAGCTGCCGCTATGGGGTGGTCTCGGCGAGGAGGACAGGCTTCGGGCCCGACGGGCACTGGTGCGGGTTCAGGGCTTGCTGGGTCCCGAGGCGGTGCAGGTGCCGGTGCTGTCCGGCGGCCGCGGGCCGGCCGAGCGCATCACGTTGACCCCGTTGGGTGACGAGCCGGTGCCGCGGGCCGACCCCGATCAGCCGTGGCCCGGGCAGCTACCCGAGCCGTCGCCGTCGGTGCTGGTTGATGACCCAGTGGAATTACTTGATGCTCAGGGGAATTCGATCCGAGTCACCAGTCGGGGGATGTTCTCTGCCGACCCTGCGCGCCTGATCGTCCCTGGTAGATGGGGGGAACAGGACGACCAGCTGCGCTGGTGGGCCGGCCCCTGGCCGGTCGACGAGCGGTGGTGGGATGCGCAGGCAGGGGGTGGTCGGGTCGCTCGTGCCCAGGTGCTGCTGGAAAGCGAGCGCGCGCTGCTGCTGTGTTATCGACAGAGGAGGTGGTACTTGGAGGGAATCTACGAGTGACTTGCCGCTGGATAAAGCCCAGGCCAGCGTGAGTCGGGGTGCTGTGCGTCAGGGTGTTGAGCGTGCGTCAGCCTGCTCTTGGTCGGCGCTGTCCCAGTTTTCTTGAGCTGACACTTGGTCTCGGCGGGCTGCAGCTCGATGTTCTTGGGCAGCTCGCCCGTGCGCGACGGCGTCGCCAAGATCAGCAATTTCCGCACGTCGATGGATATCAGCAGCGTGCAGGTGTGCGCGGCCAACTTGCCCGCAGCGTGGGTCGGTTGCACCATAGAGCAACGCTAGACCGCTAGCGCCGACGCATCTGGTGATTGGCCCGCATCCGCTTGGCGGCAACCAGCACAAGATGGCACGTTCGTCCCAAAAATTTTCTCTCTAGCCCTTGCGCGACCGGCACCTGACCACTTAATTTGTTTACAGCGGTGAAATTCTGGTAATGCAGGGCAGCGACGAAGCATCCAGGCACAGGTCAACACCGGGGAGTCGGTCGCAATTCGCGGCCGAAAGGTAGGGGGACGATTTCGTGTCAGGATCGCTTTCAGCCGCGCGGCGGACAAACCTTGTTTCGGTAAAGACTCCTCAGCCCACCATGGACGCCGGGGAGCGGGGCTGGGTGTCAGAAGCTTTGTGCCGGAACACCGATCCAGATCAACTCTTTGTGCGGGGGGCCGCGCAGCGCCAAGCCGCGTCGATTTGTCGCCACTGCCCTGTGATGAAGGAATGCGCGGCGGACGCGCTCGACAACAAAGTCGAATTCGGCGTCTGGGGCGGTATGACCGAGCGGCAGCGCCGGGCCCTGCTTAAGGAGCACCCTGAGGTGGTGTCCTGGTCCGAATTCTTGAACAAGCGCCGGGCCCGCTCCACCGGATAGGTGCGACCACCCCTTTGACGGCCACGCCCGCTATCTGCCCGGATCACTTGCTCCGCCCACTGACTCCTCCTCATTACATTTTTGTTACAGCGATGAGCATCCGTACTAGTTGTCGACGGTAAACCGTTGCGTTACAGGCAATTTCGTGTCCGCACAACTCGCTCGGCCCTGACTGCTACGGATAGAAGGGCGGAATTAGGCAGAAATTCAGGCCCTGGGGCCCACGGAGGTGGCGCCGGTGGATTCTCTCCGGCCCAGATATTGTGCGCCGCATTGCCCTGGCCCAAGTAAACGTAGAAGTAGGTGTGGCAGACATTCGAGTCCCACCCCACCTCGACGGCACTCAGCTCAATCGTTCGGCGAACGCCGCCACCCGATCGACGAACAGGTCTAAAAACACCGTCGGATCGACATCAATGCCGATCCGCACGTTGGGCTCTCGGTCGCCCGACCAATCGGCGATCGTCGCGCCCCGAGCTTCTGACCACGGCGGGGCCAGGTCGACATTCACCGTCGCGGCGCGGGTCACCACTAATTCTGGGTTCAGTGCGACCGCTGCCGCCAACGGATCGTGCAGGTAGGCCAGATACCCCAGACCGCGGTCGCGGTGGACCTCGAAGTAGAACCGCATCGCGTCCTCGATGAAGCGAAGCACCGGAGACGGGCCGGACAGCCGGGCCAGGATGTCCGGCGTCATCGCAACGGTGCGGGTCAGGTCCAAGCCGCACACGATTGGAAGTCGTTGTTGGCCCGCCCATGCCGCGAAGACCTCGGCCGCCGCCTCAGGGTCCACCCGCACGTTCCACTCTGCGGCGTGATCGTCGTCGGCGCCGGGGCGGTACCTCCCGCCCATGATGACCAGCCCGCGCATCAGTCGCGGCAGCGCGGGCTCGGCGCGCAGCGCCAGCGCCAGGTTGGTCAATGGCCCGGTCGTCAGTCCGATCAGCTCGCCTGGATAGCTGTGTGCGGCGCGCACCCAGGCCGTCGCGGAGTCGTAGGCGGTAATCCGCCGCTCGCTGGGCGGCAACTCGGCATACCCCAAACCCTTGGGGCCATGGAAATTTCCGCGCGACAGGTGTTCTCCGTTGAGCGGCCTATCGGTGCCTCGTGACACGGGGATGTCGGCGGCCCCGCACAGATCCAGCAAGCCAAGATTGTTCGCGCATACCTGGTCCACTGAGATATTGCCACCGGTCGAGGCGATGCCGATCAGATCGGCGTCGCTGGCCAATAGGTAGATCAGGGCGATTGCGTCGTCGATGCCGGTGTCGACATCAGCGAACACAGCGCTCACCGGCGCCACAGTACGCCGGGATTACGCTGACCTGATGCGCAAACCTCCCGAGGACGACTTGAAGCCGCATTTCGACGACATACAGGCGCACTACGACCTCTCCGACGACTTCTTCCGGTTGTTCCTGGACCCCACCCAGACCTACAGCTGCGCCTACTTCCAGCGCGACGACATGACGCTGGAAGAAGCGCAGATCGCCAAAATCGACCTGGCACTGGGCAAACTCGGACTGCAGCCGGGCATGACACTGCTCGACGTCGGCTGCGGCTGGGGCGCCACCATGCTGCGTGCGCTGAACCGCTACGACGTCAACGTCGTCGGCCTCACTCTGAGCCAGAACCAGGCCAACCACGTCGAGCGACTGCTGGCAAACTCCGACAGCTCCCGATCCAAACGCGTTCTGCTGCAAGGGTGGGAGCAATACGAGCAACCTGTCGACCGGATCGTCAGCATCGGCGCGTTCGAGCATTTCGGACACGAGCGCTACGACGCGTTCTTCACCCTCGCGCATCGCCTGCTGCCCGATGACGGAATCATGCTGCTGCACACCATCACCGGGCTGCATCCGTTGGAAATGAAGGAACGCGGGATGCCGCTGACCTTCGAGTTCGCCCGATTCATCAAGTTCATTGTCACCGAGATCTTTCCGGGCGGGCGGCTGCCGTCGATACCGATGGTGCAGGAGCGCGCGACCGCCAACGGTTTCGACGTCACCCGTGTGCAGTCACTGCAGCCGCACTATGCGAAGACACTGGACATCTGGTCGGCCGCGCTGGAGGCGCACAAAGACCAGGCCATCGCGCTGCAGTCCGAAGAGGTGTACGAGCGCTACATGAAGTACCTGACCGGCTGCGCGGCGATGTTTCGCTCCGGACACGTCGACGTCAACCAGTTCACCTGCGAAAAATAGTTACCAGTGCACGCCGGGCACCCGGCGCACCAACCGCCGGACGCCGCGGGGGACGCGCACCCGGGTGACCGCGCGGGCCGGACGCTTTGGCCGCCGACGGGGAAGCGGTTCCGCCGCAACGGGTTCCTCGACGCCTCGGGCGGCGGGCGAGTCTGGGTAGCCCAGATAGAGCTGATGCAGAATCCGGCGCGACAGCGTGGGCGTGAAGTAGTGGCCGGCTTCGGC
>JAVROZ010000409.1:0-2731 GCA_032162485.1 Mycobacterium sp. | reverse complement strand
GCCCGATGACACCGCTAAATTGCTCAAGGCGGCCGGCCCGATCAAGCTACTGCAACCCAGGCAGTACGGCGGATTCGAAGCTCACCCACGGGAATTCGCGGAGACCGTGATGGCCGTAGCTGCGCTCGACGGCGCTGCGGGCTGGGTCTGCGGTGTGGTCGACGTACACCGGATGACGTTCGATCGCCGGATGGCCGGACCGGTACTCACAACTGCGCTGGGCATTTGGCGAAACTACGACGACGGTCACGCGATCCGCGTGCAGCCGATCCTGCAACAGCCCCGCCCGCTGCCGGTCCGCGCCCTGCAGTACGCGTGAGCCTCGACCCGGAGATCGCCGCGCTACTGCCCGCGCTCAACGACGGTTTTCCGCGCGTCGAGGCGATGACCGCGCCGCAACTACGTGCCGTGATTCGCGAGCGTGCGCAACTGCTACAGGATCCCGAGCCGGTGGCCGAGGTGATCGACCGCATGGTGCCGGGTCCGGCCGGTGATATCAACATCCGGATTTATTGGCCCAGCAGGCCCGCCGGCGCGCGCGGTTTGTTGCCGATCGTCGTCTTCGCGCACGGCGGCGGCTTCGTGTTCTGTGACCTGGACTCCCACGACGACCTGTGTCGTGCGATGACCAACGGCGTGGGCGCGCTCGTCGTATCGGTCGATTACCGACTGGCGCCGGAATCCCGGTGGCCGGCCGCCGTGGACGATGTGTACGCCGTCACAGACTGGGCGGCCGGGCAAGCCGACGAACTCGGCGCGGACGCGGCCTGCATGGTGCTGGCCGGTGACAGCGCTGGCGCCAACCTGGCCACCGTGACGGCGCTGTTGGCCCGCGACCGTGGCCGTCCCGACATTGCCGGTCAGCTCTTGGTGTATCCGGCGATCGCGGCGGACTTCGGCACCGAGTCCTATCGACGCTTCGGCGACGGCTACTACAACACCGCGACCGCAATGGCCTGGTACTGGGACCAATACATTCCCAATGTCGCAGACCGTAGCCATCCCACCGCGTCGCCGCTGCAGGCCGAGTTGGACGGGCTGCCCCCGGCGGTGGTCATCACCGCGGGGTTTGATCCGTTGCGATCGGAGGGCGAGTCGTACGCGAAAGCGCTTGCCGAAGCTTCGGTTCCGACGATTCACCGGGATTACGCCGGCGCCATCCACGGCTTCATGACCATGCCCAGCCTGGGCATCTGCCGTCGGGCCCGTGAGCAGGCCTGGGCCGACGTGTCGGCTGTGCTGTCCCGCTCATTGGAATGAGGCCTTGCTGTCAGCCGGGAGCAGCGGAAAGCTCGGTTCGGTAACCCAACAACGTCGGAGGACACGATGGCTACCTGGGACACGATCGATCGATATGTCGTCATCTCGACCGACGCACACGCCGGCGCCGACATCGGCGACTACAAGCAGTACCTGCCCAAGGGTCTGCACGATGACTTCGACGCGTGGGCCCGAAGCTACATCAGTCCATTCGACGACCTGATCATCGCAACCGCCAGCCGGAACTGGGACAGCGACTTGCGAATCGCCGACATGGATGCCGACGGGGTGGCCGCCGAGGTGTTGCTGCCCAACACAGTCCCGCCGTTCTTCCCGACTACCCCCAACATCACCATCAACCTGCCCCGTACCACTGACGAGCTCGAAAAGCGTTGGGCAGGAGTCCAAGCGCACAACCGCTGGCAGATCGACTTCTGTTCGCTGGCTCCGGAGCGCCGCCGCGGGCTGATTCAGATATTTCCCAACGACATCGATCTGGCCCTCGACGAGATCCGTTGGGGTGCGGAGCACGATTGCTTCGGCGGGGTACTGGTTCCGCCGGTCTCGCCAGGTGACCCGAATGTCGCGCCGCTCTTCCACACTCGCTACGAACCCCTCTGGGCACTCTGCGAAGAATTGGACCTCACGTTGGTACAGCACGCGGGCGCCGGCAGCCCGGAGATGCCGATGGATCAGCCGGCGTCGAACGCAGTGCTGGTCACCGAGATGGCGCTGTGGGCCAATCGAACTCTCGGACACCTGATCCTGGCCGGCGTGTTCGAGCGGCACCCGTCGCTGCGCTTCGTGCCGACCGAGCAGGGCACGCTGTGGGTGCCTGGGCAGCTAGGCATTCTGGATGCCATGGTGCCGACGATGAAGTCCGAGGCGGGCAATCGCACCTACGGGATGTTCGGGGGATCATCTGTCGATGAGCTGACGCTGACGCCCAGTGAATATGCACAGCGCAATTGTTACCTGGCAAGCGAATTGGCCCCGTTTGATTCGGGCATGATCGACTTCATGGGTCCGGAGCACATTATGTGGGGCAGCGACTACCCCCACGAGGAAGGCTTCACGCCACACTCCAAGCTCGCGATCCGCTGGGCGTTGCACGACCAGTCTGAAGATTCCTGCCGAAAAATTCTGGGCGGCAATGCAGGTCGGCTCTATCGATTCGACCTCGACGCGCTGGCGGCGGTCGCTGCCAGGATCGGGCCCACCGTCATCGAGGTGCACACCCCGCTCGAGGACACCGGTTATCGCGCGCCGGCAGCGTTCGGGTACCGCCCATTCGAGGGCGGGCTGGCCCTCAAGCGGCTGGCTCCGGCTCGCAGCTAGGGCCGATCGGGATCGGTTTCCTGGACCCGCTGTTCCACTTCTCGCCAATGGCCCGGCCGCGGAGTGGGAAAGGCGCCCTGTGAACTGCGCTGCCCCTCCCGGAAAGCCGTGTCGGCCTCGTCAATGTCCTTGA
>JAVROZ010000408.1:0-5815 GCA_032162485.1 Mycobacterium sp. | reverse complement strand
GGTCGGCCGACGGTGAGGAGATCACTGCGCACGTCAGCGCGGATGCGTTCTGTTGGTCGATGGTGCGATCCCTGGTGGGCGCACTGCTGGCCGTCGGTGAGCACCGGCGGGCACCCGCGTGGTGTCGCGAATTACTCAGCGCGGCAAGCAGATCCAGCGATTTTGCGGCCGCGCCACCGCAGGGGTTGACGCTGCTGCGGGTGGACTACCCGCCCGATGATCAGCTCGCGGCGCGGACCCTGATCACTCGCGATCTGCGATCGCCGCGTTAAAGCCTGCCCGCAATGAAGTCAGCGGCCTGATTGGTCAGCCCGGGCACATAGCCCAGGTGCGCTTTCCACTGGTTGCCGTCCGAGCAGATCGGGTCGCCGTCGCTGCACAGGTTGAGGATCTTGCCGCCGAATTGGGGACTCAGTGCGGACATCAGACCGCCGGCCCGGCCGGACGGGTTGCCGAACAAGGTGACCGCCGCGACGTGCTCGGCCGCGTCGGGCGGCAACGGCTGGGTGAAACCGAGGCCGGGCAACGGTGCGGCGGTGACGATGTCGATCACCGCGGCGCCCTGGGAGTACCCGCCGAGGACCAGGCTCGTGTCGGGGCAGTTGGTTGCCATCTGCTGCACATGGCCGCTCGCGTCGTTGGCGCCACTGGTCGCGGCCAGGAAGTCCTTGCTGGCCGGGTACTTCACGCCGTAGGTCCCGATATTGCGGCCGGTCTGCTGACGCAGCGACCCGACCAGGGCGCCGCCCACCCGGCCGAGGCCGGGCGGTTCGTCGGTGCCGCGCGCGAAAACGACTTCCACATCGGGACAAGACGCCTTCGCCGGGGGCGCCAGGGGCGGGGCGAGCAAGAAAGCGGCCGCCGCGAGTGCGGCGGCCGCCAGTCCGGCCACGCGGCGAGTTACTGAAACGTCAGTGCACCTGTGCCACGGGTGCCGGCACCGCCGTAGCGGGGGCGCCAGGCACCTGTGCCACGGGCGCCGGTACCGCGGTCGCGGGGGCGCCGGGCACCTGCGGGACCGACCCAGGTACCTGCGGTACAGCCCCGGGGACCTGCGGGACGGGCAATTGCCCGGGCATGTGCGGAACGCCCAGCGTCATTAGTTTGGGCGCAGCGAAAGCGGCTCCCTGGGTGGTGTAAACGGGGACGTAGCCCTCGGTGTGCCCGCTCCACTCGTTCCCGGCGCCGGCGTGGCAGATCGGGTCGACCGGGTTGCAGAAGTCGATGGCTTTGGAGCCCAGCAGGGTGCTCATGGTCGGCAGTGAACCGCCTGCGCGGTCGGCCACATCGCCGAAGGTAACCACCGCCGCGATGTTGCTGACGTATTCGGGCGGCAGGGAACTGCCCCAGCTGATACCGCCGATCGGGACACCGGCCACGATGTCCATCACTGATGCGCCCTGCGAATAGCCGCCCAGCACGATCTTGGTGTTCGGGCAGGCCGAAATTGTCTTCTTGACGTGGGAAATCACGTCGTTGGCGCCGTCCCCGCCGTGCAGCTGCAGCTTGCTGGCCGCGTAGTTCACCCCGTAGGTGCCGATGTTCAAGCCGGCGGCCTGCTCGCGCAGCGAGCCGACGAAGGCGTCGCCGACTCGTCCCAGGCCCGGTGGCTCGTTCGTCCCCCTCGCAAAGACGACCTCGGCGTCCTGGCAATCGTCGGCTGACGCCGACGGCATCGCCGCGATGGGGTTGACCAGCAGGACAGCGGCGGCCGACACAGCGGCCAGGCCCACCCCGGCCGAGCCGGCTACGCGGAAAATCAGGTCCTTCAGCACGTGGCAACTTTACCCGCACAGCTGCGGAGCACCACCTCCGCGGCTGTGGATGAATTGTGAGAGCGGTCCGGCGACTGTCTTACCGTTGACGCAACGCGGGAAGTGCTGGGGGATGTGATGCGGCGTGAGGCGGCAACCTGGCTGCACGTCAGCGGCTACCGATATCTGCTGCGACGCACCGAGCGCGCGTTGCTGGGCAGCGATCTTCGGGTGGTCGACGGATCACCCCGGAAACATGCGACCGCGCTGGCGCTGGGTTGTGTGCTGGCGGTCATCATCCTGGCGGGATGCGGATTGCTGAGTTGGCTGCGGCCGCAGTCGGGGCTGGGGGATGCCCGGATCGCGATGGGTCAGGTGTCCGGCGCGCTGTATGTCCGGGTGGGCGACACCTGGCATCCGGTGCTCAACCTTGCTTCGGCGCGGTTGGTCGCGGCCACCGACACCAATCCGCAGCCGGTGCGGGAGTCCGAGTTGGCGCGGGTCAAACGCGGTCCGCTGCTGGGTATCCCGGGTGCGCCGCAGTTGCTCTCCCCGCCGCTACCGATCAGCGAATCGGTCTGGACCATCTGCGACAGCGAGAGTGGCGCGGGAACTACGGTTCTCATCGGGGCGCCGACAGGCTCGGGTGTCCGCCGCCTGTCAGCCGATGAGGCCATCCTGGTGGCGACACCTGATCGCGGTTCGCCGGTCTACCTGCTCTACCGCGGGCGCCGGGCGATGGTGGATCTGGCTGATCGCGCGGTGGTGCGGGCATTGCGGCTGCAGGACCAGGTGCCGCGCACCATTTCGCAGTCTTTGCTGAACGCCCTTCCGGAGGCGCCGGCGATCGCGGCTCCCCGAATTCGCGGCGCCGGCGGACCGGCAGGTGCGTGGCTACCGGGAATTCCGGTCGGCAGTGTGCTGCGGATCACACTGGCATCCAGTGCGGAGTATTACGCGGTGCTCGGCACCGGGGTGCAGCGAATCGGCCAGGTCGCCGCGGACCTGCTGCGATTCAGCGTCGCGCTGGGCCCAGCAGGTCGCGCCGGCGTCATCTCGGTCGCGCCCGAGGTGCTGCGTGCCGCACCGATCGTCGACACGTTGCCGGTCTCCGGATTTCCCGACCAGGCCCCGACACCGTCGGACGGTCCGGGGTCGCACACGGTGTGCGTGGCATGGGCGCCCGCGCAGTCAGGTCCGGCCGACATCGCGCTCCTGACGGGCAGTGGTCCACCGGTGCCGGCCGGTCAGCAGGCGGTTGCTTTGGCTCAGGCCGATGGCCGCGGCCCCGCGGTGGACGCCGTCTATCTACCGCCGGGCCGCAGCGCGTACGTGGTTGCCCAGAGCCTGACCGGCACCGGTGCCCGGGTGGGCGGGCGGTTCCTGGTGACTGAAACCGGGGTTCGGTTTGCGATCCATGACGACGACGCGGCCCACGATCTGGGCCTGGCGTCCGCGCCCGCACCGGCGCCCTGGCCAGTGCTGACGGCGTTACCGGGTGGACCGGAACTGGGCAGGGCCAACGCGCTACTCGCCCGCGACACGGTGGGTGCGGGACCCTAGGCGACGGAACGCCAGCGATGCCGCCACGGCCACCAGCGCGACCAGGCAGAGCGCGGTTCCGCCGAACGCGGTGTCACGCTGGCGCCGGTCCGGCGGCGCGCCCGCGACTGGTGCCGGCAGCGCCAGCGGCTTCGGACCGGCGGCGCCGGCCTGCGGGGCGGTGTCGGTGCTGACCGCGGCCAGCGGATCTATGGTGCCGTTGCCGACGACCGGATCCCATCCAGCGGGTGGGTGATGTGCGGTCGATTCGATGCGCTGAATCACCTGACGTGCGGTCAATGCGGGGAAACGCGACCGGATCAAGGCGGCCAGCCCGCTGACGACGGGCGTGGCATAGCTGGTGCCGGATAGCCGCGACGAACCATGCTGTCCGTCAAGGCTGTTCACGATGCCGTCGTTGACCGGGCTGAGCGAGGTCACGCCTTCGCCGGTGGCCGCGACATCCACCCATGGACCGGCCAGGGTGAATGGCGACGGTGCGCCTTGGGAATTCACCGAACCGACCGTCAGCACGTAGTCGTCGTACCACGCGGGGCTGACCACGACCGCGACGGTGTCCCGGGTGGCACCGGCAGGCTGAGGTGGACACTGCGTCGCGCCGCCGGTATTACCCGCCGCGGCCACCACGACAGCATTCTTGACGTCGACCGCGTACGCGAGTGCAGCGCCCAGCGCGCGGTCGTCGAGCGCAGTCGCGGCCGGAACGCACGCCACCGACGAAATATTGATCACCGAGGCGCCGAGATCGGCGGCGGTCCGGACGGCTTTGGCCATCGTTTGGACATCCCCGACGCCCGCGGACCGGTTACCGGCCGGGGAGAATTTAGCGCTGGATTGGCGGATGCTGATCACCGTGACGTCGGGTGCCACGCCGCTGAACTTGTCGTTTTTCGGAGCTGCCGTGGCAGCGATGATCCCGGCGACCAGCGTGCCGTGTGCATCGCAGTCGGCGGTGCCGTCCCCGGTCGATACGTAGTCGCCGCCGGCCACCAGGTCCGGCAGCCGCGGGTGCCGCCGGACACCGGTATCGATTACCGCGACCCGTTGTCCGGCGCCTCGGGTGAGTTGCCAGATCCGCGGCAGGTCGAAGTCGGTGAGCTGGGCGGGCACGTCGGTTCCGTCAGGATCAGCCGTCGCTATCGCGCAGATCTCGCGCTGGACGGTCGGCGCGGGTGGTGACGGCAATGCCGCTGCGGGCAGCCACTTTTGGTCGACCGGCGGTGGTGACACCGCAGCTGCCATCGGCGTTGCGTACTGGGACATCAGTGCCGCGGCCAGCATCAAATGCAGTACCCGCGCGGATGTCACGTACGGATCATGTTCAGGCCTCGAAAGGCGCCTAAGGCGCCGAAGGCGCCACATGTCCAGCAGGCCAGCGGCACCACCGCGGTCAATGCCACGCACCCGAGCGCTTCGACGCCGCGATGTGCGATGGGCGACAGTGTTACCGCCGGAGCAACGAAACCCAGGTAAATTGCCGCGGCCACCAGGACCGTCGTCAAAAAGGCAATCCACGGTCCGTGCTCGGGCAGGCGTGCCGTCGCTATCGCGAATACCGTTGCGATCGTGACACTTCCGGTGGTGGTAAACATCAGGGTCCGCCTCCTGTCCCTCCGCGCATGTAGCAGCAGTAGGCCACCGGTGACGGCGGCCAGGGCGATGGCGCGAGGGGCGGTCAGCGCGGCGACCGTGGCGCCGGCGCCGGCCGAAGCCGCCAGGGCGGCGCGCAAACTCGTCAACCAGTGATCGGCGCGCAACGCTCTGTCGGGCAATGCACCGCCGGTCTGCAACGCTGCCTCGTGGTCCGGGTCGAGTCGGGGAGACAACCGGGCCAACAGGATCGACATCCGCGGTGTTACCTCGAGGAGCCCAAGACACACCAGCGCGGTCGATGACCCGAGCACGTGCGGCGCCGCGGCGGAGATCACGCCGGTCAGCGCGGCAGCCGCAGCGACGACCGCACAGCATGCCACCGCGCTCAACGTGACTGCACCGCAATGTGTCACACGGATCGCCAGGACCGCCATGGCAGCCGTGGCCATAGCTGCGAGCAGCAGATGGGGGGCGCCGGCCACGCCGGGCACCGCGAGCAGACCGGCGACCGCGGCGAACGTGGTGGCGACGATACTGAGCACAAGTCCGGCGATCGGATCGCGGTAGACGCGGTCTGCGATTGCCGCCGATATCAGGGCGGTGGCGCCGGCCGCGCCCGCCACAGCGGCGGTCGCGTCGCCATGGCGGGTGAGGCTGAACGCGTCTCGCGCCAGCGCCAGGGAGCCGACAGCGGCGAGACAGACGGCGGCCACCGCCCCCGTGACCCGGGTCGATGGCCGGGATTGGTCTGTATTGTCGAGCACCGCCGACACGGCCTGCGCCTGATCGTCGCGGTTTGGGGCAGGCGGCTCGAGGGAAGGTCGGCTCAAGACCAGGACCGCGCCGTCCCCGATACCGTTTTGCGCCAACGTCGTCGACTTCAGCAGCGGCGGGCAGCCCAGCGG